>CAYGOR010000029.1:0-13127 GCA_964351635.1 uncultured Candidatus Saccharibacteria bacterium | reverse complement strand
GTACACGTCAGTGAAATCAGCGATGAGCGAGTAGAGAAGGTAACTGACGTATTGAGCGAAGGTGACAAAGTCACGGTCAAGCTAGTAGCGATAGATGACCGCGGCCGTTTGCAGCTAAGCATGAAGGCAGCAAAGCGAGAACTAGAAGGCAAATAAACTGTGACTAGCATTGAGGCTACGAGTCCAGAAGCCTGCTAGGTTTGTGGACGTCCTTTCCAGGGGAACGTGCATAATAGGCGGAGAAATGATTGGTCAGCTATTGATGGAACAGGGTATGGGTTGCGAGTGAATCACGATAAGCCCCATGTGTTCAATCTAGGTCAATACACTGTGATACACTAAGCGTAAACAATAAGAACTCTTATGGCAAAGAAGAATCAAAGAAAGAAAACAGTAAGTAAGAAGCCGAAAAAGGCAGGTGCTGAGCCTCAGGTATCAATACATCAGTATATTCCAGCCTGGGTAGTATCTTTGATAGCGCTGGTTTCTGCCTACATTGCATTCAGTTTAGCCATCGACTCAGGTAGTTTGTTGCATTATGCGCTTGGTTTTTACTTCTTCTACACAACCGTACATAACGCCAAGGCAGCCTACAAAACCTTCAGAAAGAACAATGACAGTGGACATAGCAGCCCAAAAGCAAAGCCAGCTCGAAGAGCTAGCAAAGCTAATCGAGCAAAATAATCCAGCGCCAGAGCTCAAGTCTCAGGCGAAACAGCTCGTATTTGGCAATGGTAACGCGGCTGCAAAAGTAGTATTTATAGGCGAAGCTCCTGGCAAAAAAGAAGACGAAACGGGTGTGCCTTTTGTAGGAGCGTCTGGGAAATTCCTCGATGAAATGTTGGAAAATATAGGCTTAAATCGCAAAGATATCTACATTACTAACATCGTTAAATATCGTCCACCGAAGAACCGTGACCCTGAAGAATCAGAAAAATCGGCTTTTTGGCCGTATTTATTGCAAGAAATTGCTATAATACGTCCAACGATCATAGCTACTTTAGGGAGACACAGCGGACAGGCATTTCTAAGTAACCTGCGTATAAGCCAAGATCACGGCCAGCCAAAGCGAATTAAGTTAATGCTGGATGGCAAAGAGGAAAGCGTACTTATCTTACCTCTTTACCACCCGGCAGCAGCTCTATACAACAGATCCCTCAGGGAAACGTTGATAGAAGATTTTCAGTCAATGTCGGAAATAATTTAAAACGAACTCTAATTTTATTAACATAATTAAAAAGGAAAATATGAGTAAAAACGAAAAAGATTCGGGGAACAATAAACCCCAGAATAGAAATAATAGAGGTAATAAAAAACCTCACAACAATAATAAATCAAAAAATCAGTCAAAGAAAAACGACGGCCTTAGGCTTGACACTAAGCCGCGTCCAAAAACTACGGAAGTAGCACGATCAGTTAGCCGCGGAGAGGCAATACGTGCCCAGCGACGAAACATGGATGATGTCAATCGATTGCTTGACCAGTACAAGACTGCAGATACAAGCGGCGCGAATCAGCCAAAGCGCGCTAACAAGATAGATGATAGTCCGCGCTTGAAAGTGATTGCACTCGGCGGTATGGACGAGGGCGGCTCGAAGAACATGATTGTAGTGGAATATAAGGATGAAGCTGTAATCATCGACTGCGGTAATGACCTAGGTGTTGATTTGCCTGGTATTAACTACGGTATTTGCGATACCACTTACCTCGAGCAAATTAAACATAAAATTAAGGCATATATAATCACCCATGGTCACCTTGATCATATCGGTGGATTGCCGCATATTGTGCCGAAGTTTCCAGCGCCGATTTATGGTTCAAACTTTACTATCGGTATGGTAGAAAGATTCTTCGAGAACTTCGGATTGCCAATGCCAGAGGGTTTCAAGCTACAAACAGTTAGCATGAACGAAACTACTCACGAGAAGCTTAAAATTGGACAATTCTTTGTTGAATTAGTTCGAGTTACGCACTCAATACCAGGATCGACTGTAGTAGTGTTAGATACGCCAGTTGGAAAAATTGTTTGTACAGGTGACTACAAACTGGACCCTAAGCCTCACGATCATGAAATATCAGACATTGAACGTTTCAAGGAGATTGGTAAAGAGGGTGTGCTCCTACTATTAAACGAGTGTCTGTCAGCGGCTAAAGCAGGGCGAACGCCACCTGAGGCTACAATTGAGGACACTTTTGTGGAGCTATTTGAACGATCACCCGGAAGAGTATTTGTTTCATCGTTCTCCAGTAATATGAACAGAATTCAAATGCTAGTAAATACTGCTGTTGCACACGGCCGTAAGATCGCCATGGATGGTCGAAGCATGCTTAGCACCCTAGAGGTAGCTATCAAGCTTGGAATGATAAAGATTCCAAAGGGTACATTTGTTCCTATCGCCAGCGTACCAAACATGAAAGATGATGAAGTTGTGATCATCTGTACTGGTTCACAGGGTGAGCCGAACTCAGCATTGCAACGCATGAGCACAGGCGATCATAAGCATATAAAGCTGAAAGCTAATGACTCAGTGATTCTTTCAAGCACACCTATCCCAGGAACAGGCAATGACAAAAAGATTGCCAGAATGGTAGATGAGCTGAACAGAAAAGGTGTACATGTTTATCGCCATCAAACTCGCGAAGTCGACGGTTGTGGTCCTTTGCACGTATCCGGACATGGGTCACTTGATGACTATATGGATATGATTGACTACTTCCAGCCAAAATTCCTGATTCCGATTTATGGAGCTGATTACACTTCTCAGATTTACCATAACCGAGAGGCTGTTAAGAGAGGATTCCCCAAAGCAAATCTTAAGACTATCGATAACGGTGAAGTTATAGAATTCACTGAAGACTCAATGAAGTCTACAGGTGAAGTTCCGACAGGGATCCAACTGGTTGATCAGACTGGAGCGTTAGTAAATAACGTCGTAGTTAAGGACCGATTAATGCTAAGTGAAGAAGGACTAGTCGTAGTTATCTTGACGCTTGATAAGAAGTCAGGGCGACTGATGACGAGCCCAGACATAATTAGCCGCGGATTCATTTACATGAGAGATAACGAGGAGCTAATGGGTCTATTCCGAAGTGAACTAAAGCGAGCTGTCCTACAGAGGTACAAGCGAGTTGATCTAGATCGATTTAAAGCAGAACTTAAAGATTACGTTACGCATTTCTTGTATGAGCAGACCCAGCGTAGCCCAATTGTCATACCTGTCGTTAATATAATTTCTGGCGGTGGCGGCAACGGTCCAAAGAATGAAAAACAGGCCGACAAACAAGAGCAGAAACCCGAGAAGTCTGCAGAGCAGGTAGCAGCCGAGCAGCAAGAGCGGTTTGCTAGCTTGCGTCAGCAGCTTCTAGGACACGATCCACGCACCGACTAAGGTTGACAAAGCATAAGCCTTTATGTTAAAATAACAACGGTGAATAACACTTTAAGCTTAAGTGTTATAATCGAACTATATGGCAAAAAGAAAAAAACGAACTACAAAGCGAAAAAGCACCAAGAAGGCTCAGGCAAGTTTACCGAAAGAGCCTAACATGTTTGTGCGCCAAACTGCATCTGTATTGATGATAGTTACGGCAGTTTTCTTACTGCTAGGTGGATTTGGCACTGGTGGCCAATTACCAATCGGAATGTTCGATCTAGTTTACGATTTGTTAGGCGGAGCTGCTTATTTAGCTCCCGTCGCACTAATTTATTGGGGAGTACATAAATTAAGAGCTGAAGACCACGATTTGCCAGCAGCGCGACTACTTAGCATGTCATTGTTGCTAATAGTTTTTTCTGTATGGCTGCATATACTAACTGCCACTGAAGGTATTGACGGTGAATGGGCTGACGGAAAAGGCGGGGCGTTAGGCGAGCTAATGGGCGGCGCTATGTTGAGTTTGCTAGATAAGTTGCCGGCTGCAATATTATTCTTTGCACTGCTAGTTCTTGTACTGTTTTGGACTTTTGGTTGGTCGCTCAGTATTCTATTAACTCCTTTTAAAAGGCGCGAGCGTGAATACGATGAAGATACTGATATTAATGAGCTAAAATCAAAGCCGGACGAAAGCAAGGGGTTCAAACTCAATCAAGGCGTCCCAGTTCTAACTGATAGCGACAAAGCTAAGCGGCGAAGTAGCATGAAGAACTCGGTAGCTAAGTTGACGGCGGAAGAGAGTCATGAAGCGCTAACAGAGGCTCAAGATCCTAATTGGCAGTTCCCATCTACAGACTTGTTGGTGCAAAAACAAGACAAGGCAGACGCAGGTGACGTGAACAATAATGCCGACCTAATCCAAGATACTTTCCAGAACTTTAACATTGGTGTAGAGATGGACGGTGCGAACATTGGACCAAGAGTTACTCAATTTACGCTAAAACCACCGAGCGGCACACGCTTGAGTAAAATATCGGCACTCGATAGGGAATTATCACTTAGTTTGGCGGCGCAAAGCATTCGTGTCGAAGCACCTATACCGGGTACCCGACTGGTAGGAATCGAAGTGCCTAATGTTAAGCCAGCCATGGTGCGCATTGCAGGAGTACTTGATGACAAAAAGTGGGGAGCAAACAAAGAGCAGCTTAGTTTTGTGGTTGGACGTGATATAGCTGGAAAGCCAGTCGTTGGCGAGTTGAACAAAATGCCTCACCTGTTGATCGCTGGTCAAACAGGCTCAGGTAAATCAGTGATGATTAACACGCTGCTTACAAGCTTGCTTTATAAGAATTCACCGTCTGATATGAAGCTTATACTTGTCGATCCAAAACAGGTGGAGCTAACGCCGTATAACGATATCCCGCATCTATTAACACCAGTTATAACCGAGCCAGAAAAATGCATTAGTGCTCTAAAGTGGGCGGTGTCAGAAATGGAGCGTCGACTAAAGACGTTTTCACAAAATGGTAAACGCGACATCGCTGGGTTCAACAGCCTTAAGGACCAAGACTCTATGCCGTATATCGTTATAGTTATTGATGAGTTGGCGGACCTTATGATGATGGCTGCGCGTGACGTCGAAGCATTAATCGTCCGTATTGCACAAAAAGCTAGAGCAGCCGGTATCCACTTGGTCCTTGCTACCCAGAGGCCGTCAGTCGATGTAATTACCGGATTAATTAAAGCCAATGTACCAGCGCGAATAGCCTTCACAGTCGCTAGTCAGGTCGACAGCCGCACAATTATTGATGGTGTTGGCGCAGAGAAACTGCTAGGAATGGGAGATATGCTATTCACGACGCCCGATATGCCTAAGGCAATTCGCGTGCAGGGAGCATTTATTACAGATGAGGAGACAGTAAAGGTTAATGATTTCTTGCGAATGCAGAGGCCACCTCAATACGACGATGAAGTTGTTGCACAGCCAGTGCAGCTAAACGGTAAAGGCGGAATTGTCGAGCCAAGCGATTCATCAGGCGATAGTGATGATGATATGTTCAAGGATGCTGTTCATGTGGTGCTAGAGAATCGTAAAGCCTCAACTAGTCTATTGCAGCGCCGTTTAAGAATTGGTTACGGACGTGCAAGTCGCTTAATGGATGAGATGGAAGAGCAGGGCATAATTGGCGCTGCTAATGGTAGTAAGCCGCGTGATGTATTGATCACTAGCATGGATGATGTATTTGGCTCGCCTGTGACCGATATCCCTGTCACGGATGACGAAGTTCTGGACGAAAACTTCTAAATAGAGTATAATTACATCTGTAAATAACTAATTTCTGGTTGCGGGTCTTAGCCCGTAATCCGATGACCATAAGAAAGGAGTAATTCTATGGCAGATACTGCAAGTTACGAGTTGGCAGTTGTCTACCACCCAGATCTAGAAATAGATCTCGAGAAAGCAGAAAAACGAGTTGAAAAGCTTGTTGCTGATAGCGGTGGTAAGATCACTGAAACTGATAATTGGGGCAAGCGAAAGCTAGCTTACAAAATCGGGAATCACGAACATGGCGTTTACGTGTTTTACACGGTTGAAATGCCTGGTGAAGGTGTGTCTCAGCTCAACGATGTGCTGAACATTACCGATGAAGTTATCCGCTTCCTAATCACAAAGCCTGATCTAAAGAAGATCGCTAAAGCTGAAATGATGAAAGAAAAGCGCGATAAAAGAGTAGCTGAAAGAAGTGAAAGTGATGATCGTGATGATGAAGAAGAATCATCAGACGATTAGGTGTAGAATAAAAATACATTAATAAACGACGCGGAACGTCAGAGGGAGAAATCATGAGAGGTTTCAACAAAGTAGTGCTAATGGGTAATCTTACAAGAGATCCAGAACTGCGCACTACACCAAATGGGTCAACTGTATGCAGCTTTTCACTAGCAGTGAATCGCAGCTGGAAAAACGCCCAGGGTGAACAGCAAGAAGCTGTTGACTACATCGATTGTAATGTCTGGGGCAAACCAGCTGAAATAATCGATCAGTATATGAACAAGGGAAGTGGTATTTTGGTTTCTGGTAGATTGCAACAGCGATCATGGGAGCAAGAAGGCCAAAAGCGCAGTAAAGTCGAAGTAGTCGTAGAAGACTTTAACTTCGTCGGCGGTGGCGGTGATGGTGGCGGAAATCGTTCTTCAAGCGGACAAAGCAGCTCAAGTTCAGATAGTTCTAGTGCTTCAGCAAAGAAGCCGGCAAAGTCTGAAGAAGCGGATGATGAGCCTATAAACCTAGACGACATCCCATTTTAGGAGGAATCTATGCCAGGCACATATAGGGATGGCGAGGGCCTATCTCCCGAGTTTGCAGACAGGCTTAAACTCCCACTAAATCCATTTGAAAAACATAGAATTGTGAAGGGTATAATTACTAATCCTGCTTTTGTAGGTGATGTAAATGTTTTAGTTAACCCCTCCTCAGGAATTGTACGAGCAGAGCAGGAAACGACCGTAGTTGTAAGTACAGTTTTTCCATTATTAGGAAGAAAAGCATTAAGAAATATGGCGACGACGCTACAAGTAATCGAAGCTGTCGCCACTAGGTAATAGAAAGGAGCTATATGGCTAAGATTTTTAAACACAGGACAGATATTCCATACTTTGACTACAAGGACTTCAAGACCTTGCAGCGGTATGTAAACCAATACGGACAAATAGAACAGCGGAAGAAAACTGGCTTAACTGAAAGCCAGCAGAGACAGCTAGCTAAGGCAATTAAGCGTGCTCGTCACCTTGCAATGCTGCCATTCGTAGCAAACAGCTAAGATAGTTATGAAGCAGGATGACATCCAGCGTTTCATAGAACGAACAAGAAAGCTGAGCCATCATGGCGGCGGTCTTGCTTCGGGTATTGCAGGGACAAGCAATAAGCAGTCGCTGATGATGGAGTTGCAACGCGTAGCTTCATTGTTGCCTCAAGCGTATGCCGAGAACAAGCTAGCTAAGCAGGTAGAAGAAGTAGTTGGAGTGCTACATGTCGCTCAAGCCATGAACGTACTCGGAGTCGATGACCTCGAGGAGTTGATGGTATTATTAGAGAAAATTGAGGAGTAAACAATGGCGCTAGGAGTTACAGATCTAAGAAAAGGGCAGGTTTTTGCATGGGAAAATCACCCGTACATTGTTGTAGAGTATGCCCAAAAGGTTATGGGACGCGGCGGTAGCATAGTTAATGTGAAGATGAAAAGTCTGCTGGACGGCAAGCTACTTCAGAAAACCTTTAAAGGAAACGAGCAGCTTGATAGTGTCGACTTAACCTATAGCAACGTTCAGTTTTTGTATGCAGATGACGTGAAGCATTACTTTATGGATCAAAGTTCATACGAACAGGTTGAGCTCTCGAACGACATTATTGGCGATCAAGCTGGCTATCTGCGAGAGGGCGATGTAGTTAAGGCTATGAAGCTTGATGGAAATGCCGTGAGTGTAGAACTGCCAAAGAACGTATTCCTAAAAGTAACCTACACCGAAGATGTGGTGAAGGGCGATACCACTAGCAACGTCTTAAAAGACGCCACCCTGGATACAGGGATAACAGTAAAAGTCCCTTCGTTCATAAAAGTCGGCGATGAAATATCTGTCGATACTGAGTCTGGGGCTTACCGTGAGCGAAAGAAATAGTCAGCTTAAGCAGTTCGCAGGTGTTTTGTTAAAGCAAGGTGACGAGTTTATTCTCCAACATAGGGATGATCTCATCGGAGTTTCACTCCCGGGTAAATATCATATTTGGGGCGGCGCAGTAGAAGGCTCAGAGAAGCCTGAGCAAGCAGCACTGCGTGAGCTAAACGAAGAAACAGGGGTAACGCTAGCTAAAGAAGACCTTGTCCATCTGGTTTCATACGAGTGGTACCAGAAAGGTGCGAAAGCGCAGACTACGATTTTTCTCGCTGACATAGATCCGTCTATTGAGGTTCAGTGTCATGAAGGTAAAGGACTGGTGCGTGTCGCAGGACTTAAAGAAGTACCCGAAGATAAGCTATGCCATCCTATTGAAAGAGCTTTCGCTGCGGTGGAAGGCCTAAAGTAACATTCTTACGTTCTTAAGAATGTTAGAATGTGGTATATTGAGCCAATTAATCGGAGTGGATAATATGGATAGTTACAGCCTGCAGCAAGTCATGAAGGGCGTTAGTAATCATTACAGAGTTGATGTACTTAGGCAGCTAAAAAGCCAACCAGATCTATCGGTTGAGGAGCTAGCTGAATCTCTCAACGTCGGCTACAAAACTCTTTCAGTACACCTTAGAAAGATGAAGAATGCCGGTCTTATATCTAAAAAACAATATGGCCGCAGGGTTGAGCATCGACTGACTGAGCGTGGCGCATGTTTAGTTGATTTTCTAGTGGCGCTAACATGAGACTTGACGCCGCACTATTTACACGTGGATTGACTCAGTCTAGGTCTCAGGCTGAGAACGAAATTAAGCTCGGACGGGTTACTGTCAATGGTAAGAAGATTGAGAAGGCGAGTACTCAAGTAACAGGTCACGATGAGCTCAAGATCGTGGGGGACCAATATGTATCAAGAGCTGCTCTAAAAATGGCTTCGATTGCCCGCCAATTCAAATTAGATTTCCGTAATAAAACGGTGTTAGATATCGGCAGTAGTACAGGTGGATTTACCGATTTTGCACTGCAGCACGGCGCTAGTAAGGTCCTGGCTGTAGATGTAGGGAGCGATCAACTGCACCCTTCGCTTCTCGGAGACAAACGTATCGAGCTACATGAAAAGACTGACATCCGAGATTTTAATACAGATACTAAGGTCGATATCGTGGTCGCAGATGTAAGCTTCATATCTCTAAGAAAAATTATGCCTAAAGCAGCTGAATTGGCAGGTAAGGATTCGCTATTCATCATAATGTGCAAACCTCAGTTCGAAGCTGGCAAGGAGCAGATAAACAAGGGTGTTATCAAAAACTCTAAGATCAGGCGACAGATATTAGGTGATTTTGAGACTTGGCTAGAAGAACATAAATTCGTGATAATTGATAAGGCTGACTCAAAGATATCTGGTACAAAGGGCAATGTAGAAAGATTCTATAAACTAAAAATTAGTTAAGTATCCTCTCAAGCTCAGGTAGGTTCGACAAACAAATTAGATGATCATCAACACTGATGATGCCTTTCTTTTTTAGAGTATTGAGCTCTCTGCTTGTTGTTTCTCTAGTGGCATTTACGGAACTAGCAATATCAGATTGTCTCAACGGTGCGTGAATCACAATTCGGTCTTGGCTATCTTTTATTCCGAAGCGTTTTGCGTGATTTAGGATAAATGACACTATACGCTCGCGTGCTGTGCGGTAACTAAGAGTCATGACTCTTTCTGAGTTAAGGCGGTAGGCTTCTATAGCCATATCTAATATTAGCGACAAGATTTCTGGGTTTCTATCGAGGAATTCTAGATATTCTGCCCTGGACACTCTCCAAAGTACAGTTTTGGACATAGCCTCGTAGCTGACCTGTTTATGATCGCCTGTAAAAGCCCATATGAGAGGGAATACGCTACCTGCTCCACGAATATACAGTAAGTTCTCCTCGCCGTATTTGGTTATGCTATAGGCTTTGACGAATCCACTGTCTAAAAAGTAGACACCCGCTGGGTCATCCTGCGGCCTGACAATAGTTTCACCCTTCTTATAATCGACCCTTGTATGGGCGCGGAAGAAGGTTTCAAGCTGTTCTCGCTGCTTCAGGACTGTTCTCATATCACAAAGTATATCAGATAATGAGATTTCTGCGTGAGGGAAATCACACGGAGCTTGTATCGAAGATTACTGCAAGACGTCTCGAACTGCTGTTAAATATTAGTGCAAGAAGGGGAGTGAGTATGAGTAAATTATCGATTGCCTGGCTGTATTCGAAGAGGCTGACAAGGCATAGTATAGATGTACTAAAAAAACAGAGGTCAACCAAAGAGCTATTGGCTAAGTATTTTAATTACAGAGGTGCGATTGAGTATACCGCTCCCATTACCGTAAATGGTCATAGATTTAAGGCTATTTATGGTGCTGGACGACTATTCTTGCTTGATAAGAAATGGTTTCATGCCTATTCTCAAGTTATAGATTGCAGCGATATCACAGACGTTGAATGTGCTAATCGTTTGTTTGGTGGACAGATGACTTTTAAGATAGGAAACAAAAAGTATTATCTGCAGAATTCGTCGCTACAATCGTTGAAGGAGCTTGAAGTAATTCTCTGGAATTCAATTAAAGAAAAAAGCCCGGTCAATGCAATTGTTTCTCAGCTTAAAAAATTTGATGAAGAGCGAGTACTCAGAAACATTATCATGCCTCGTCACAGGCATGGAAAGTTCCGTCTAGATTGAGAAAAGTGGCACCTTAGCAGTGCTAAACTATAAGCATATGAAGCGTGATGTAATAGTTGGCGTAGCCCTTGGTCTAATTTTGCTTTTTGGTGCTGGAGCACTATTGGTATATTTGCAGGAACCAAGCGTAGAGACTAGTCAGATTCAGGAGCAGACTGTTCAAATCGAGCAAGCAATGCCAGAGGAAGAGCCACCTATAGAGACCGAGCCAGAATTCGACGAGATTGCTATAAATGAAGTTGTCTCTGAATGGCTAGGCGAGTTGCCCGCTGGTGCTGATGCGGGTATTCAGATTACTGATTCTTCTGGAAATATCTTGGCATCACATGACGCGGACGAAGTGTTTTTTGCAGCCAGTATCTACAAGTTATATGTCGCGTATGAGGGGTATAAAGCGGTTGATGCTGGAGACCTAGATCCGCAGCAAACATACGTAGGTGAAAATACTCTCAGCGATTGTTTGGATATTATGATTAGAGAATCTGATAGTCCGTGTGCAGAAAAATTATGGAATCAACTTGGCAAAGAAAGTTTGAACGAAACGCTCAAAGAATACGGTTTAACGAACACGGACATGGTTGGTATAACGACTTCAGCGGCAGACGCAGCTGTTATGCTGCAGCTGATAGCAAGTGGAGAGGGGCTATCTGAAGAATCACAGATGAGCTACCTTGCATCAATGAAAGACCAAGTTTACGACGATACTTTTGATGTTGGATTTTCTGATGGAGTTACTGTTTATAACAAGATCGGTTTTCGGGATTTGTCTGAATATCACGATGTAGCGATTGTTGAGCTAGAAGACGAACGACAGCTAATCCTATCTGTATTATCAAGCAATGTAGGAACGCAGCGACTGCGAGACCTCGGATCGCAAATCGAAGCAGTGCTATAAAGCCGCTATTATTGTAGCTGCTCTCACGCGGTTTACTTACTGGAAGTCTGTTTCAAACTGAATTTCAGCATCGTCGAAGCTGCCTTGGAATGAGTTAAAGCCGTTGTTGTCGAGCTCAGTCTGGTAGGATTCGAAGTCGAAATCCTCAAAATCGACTTGTTGAGTTGAACTAGAGCTCACAGATGAAATTATCGCAATTCCGATTAAGGCCACTGCCAGCACTGGGAGTGCGAAGTTAAGCCAATGTGTCCTCACGGGCCGTAATGTTCCTGACTCCAGGGCTTTTAGTTCGAAATAGCGATTGGCAGCACCCGACATCCCTGCAGAAAGTGATAGAAGACCATTACCTGTTAGAAATGCCTGGGCGGTTAGTGCACCCATAGTCTCAAAGAAGTGGCCTTTTGTAAGGCTCCAGCTACGTTTTAACGATTTTAACCCCGATAATTTTTCATCATATATAGCGAATGGATATAGGCTTAGTTTTACTGCCAGATATATACCAGGAAGGACAAATAGAAGCAGTCCTATCATCACCACACCCACGTAGATAATTGAAGCTACGAGGAAGGCGCCAATCTTCTCAGATGAGCGTTTGAATAAAGCCGACCTGCCTGTTACTTTTTCCTTGTTTTCACTACTCACATAGAGCACTGCTGTAGCTGATATTGCACGTATTAACACTAATAGGATTACTAGAATAGTCGCTACCGAAAACAAGGCGCCAACTACTATTGAGGAATCATTGGCTAGAACAGTAAATATCGTCACTACCGACAGGATATAAAGGGCAAATACTATCAGGGCGACAATGAATGACACCGTTATAGCCGACACGGGATTACGCGATAGAAGTCTGCCCAGACCGAAGGCTGCGGATGCAAAAGGCTGTGAATGATATTCGCCGTTAATCTCTGCGGCTGGCTGCACAGGTTGAGCTGACATCTGCTGATTAGCTTGTGTTCGGCTATCGATGAAGGGATTACCTCGGGGCGCCTGAGCACTAGGTGGAGCTGCTTGGGCCTGGGCTTGATTTTCTGTTTGGAATGGGTTGCTTGAAGGAGGCGGCGCGGCGGGCATTTGGGGCGGATTGTGCGGCACATATCCATGGTTAGTCGGATTGATTGGATTTTGAGGCTGTGAAGGCACGGCCCCTGGATTGTTATTTTCTGGCGTGTTTTTATCTTCCACTGCTTATCCCTCGTACTTAAATTATTTACATCTTAGCATAAGCTTAAAAGTGCGCTGTCATAGGCCGAGCTAGTTGGACTTATTGGGTTTTTTGAGGCTGCCGAGGTGAGTTTCCTGGAATGAGTGTTTGTGCTTGAGGCCGTAGCCAAGTACGCGGTCTAACGCAGTGTGGAAGGTCCAGACAAAGCCAACCAATGATACTAATGGCTTATCATATAGAACACCTATTGTGATGAGTAGGGTTGGAATGGTTGAGTTGTGTAGTAAGTTATAGGTTACTGCT
>CAYGOR010000028.1:0-13278 GCA_964351635.1 uncultured Candidatus Saccharibacteria bacterium | reverse complement strand
CATAAGCTTGGGCTGCTGGGATAACCAGTCTGCGGACTCCACCGACTTTCATGCCAGGGATACCTTCTGTCCAACCTTGTATAACGCCGTTTAGAGAAAACTCTATCGGTGTGCCATCGTCGTAGTTGCCATCAAAGGTCTCACCTGACTCTGCCAAAGTTCCGTAATAAAGTGCAGCAACGCAGTCACCAGGCTGTACTACCGCCCCATCTCCTTCTTTTACATCGATAGTCTGGAGCTCATTTACAGGTGTTTCTGCTGTTACTGTCTCAGGAATCGAGCGCTCTCCTTCAGCCGCATATGTAGCTTGCCCACAAGCCTCTTCACCGCTAGCTGCTTCTTGCTGTTGTGCAACTTCTGGTGGCTGCTCAATTGGCAACGAATCTTCGGCAATAATACCTTGATCCTCGCTGTTGAGTTCAACGATTACGTAAGCTGTGAAGCCTATTGTTGATAATAAAAATCCAAGTGCTAGCAAAAATGCGGCCACGCGTTGGCCTTTAGAAGCTGCCATGTTGTTACCCTCTTATCTCTACACCAGCGCGCCCTTTTTATAATCTTTGTTTTGCGCCGGGTTTGCATAGAGTATAGCGCGAAGGATACACCCAGCCCAAGACTGATAGCGTTGTGTTTTAAACGTGCTGCGTCAGATATTATCAGCTATTCACTCGGAACCCTGACTTCAACTGAAATCGGCTTCCAAATAACGACCACACGTTCATCTGAGTTACCACCGACCGTGTCGCAGGTGTAAGTTGTTAGTGAAGACTGGAGATTATAATTAACATCTTTCGGGCCATAAATAAACCGTGCTGTTTCAACGGAGTCATCCATAATTATAGGATTTGTGACCGCTTCGAACTGCACGATCTCTTCAAAATCTGCATGCTCATATACAGCGGTGAGGATACTACCAATCTTCACATTGCCAAGGTTACGAAAATAATCAATCCCAGGTGTAGTGTTATGAGCGAGCACTACCGCGTGTGTATGTGCAACGCCGCCATAACCGTTGTCGCGCGACATTCCCGCGCCCTCATGCACATAGTCGAGCTCAGGTCCTTCAATTGGAGCTGACACCCATTGCTCTTCATTTTCCCTTGAATCAGTCATTATGAGCGCTGCTTCAATTTCCCTATCATTAGTAAAAATGCGTCCTATCCGTTCGCCGACATCATGCATTCTCTCTGGCTGGAAAGTATCAAGATTAAACTGTCCGCTGTCATCTATAGACGGAAGTGTAAGCGATGATGTTGCTGTGGAGTTCTGAGGGTCAGTCTCAGGAGAAGCAGCTTTAGTCTCGGTTACAGTTTCAGATAACTCTGAACTTTCATCATCAATGCTACCAACGCTCGAGATTACTGATGCGGTTACAGTCTCTGAGTCAATATCAGCACTCGTTGTTGTCGGTAAACTCTCGGGCTGATATGCAACTGCGGTAGGGTTCACTACTCCGCTACTTGACCGACCTTCATCACATCCAGTTAATGCGAGTGTGGCTGATGCTAGGACAGCCACCTTAAGATATAGGATAGCGAGTGGTCTAGGTCTTAACACCTCGATATCTGCACCTTTACTATTGGGTGTAGCCATGCTCATAAGCATATTATATCATAATATAACGATGTTCACGAACGCCTTAATCAGTCTTAGTCTGTTTTAGCAGGAGGTTTCTCTGTAGGTATAGTGCTAGTCGTTACCGCTGAAGTAGGACATGCGTTGATGACAATGCCATCGATTTCAAGGACTATTTCTCCTAATCGTTCGACTATGTCGCCTCCAACTAGCTTTTCTCGAAAAATACTTGCTTGTATGTCTACAACTGATCGGCTGCTTCCATCTAGTCTGAAAGTTGTAGCCTGATCTCCTTCACTATTTCGGCTCGAAGCTACGGCCGGAACTTGAGCTCCTCGGTCGGTAACCACAATCTCCGCGCTCTTGGGAGGCTGACCAGACAACACATCGATCAGCACGTTAACTTCATCACAATCAGAATTAAAACTGGCGGCTACATTATTTTTGTCCATCGGGAGTGTTGGCTGAGAAGGTTGTGTAGGCTCAGTTGGAACTGTTGGTTCAGGAGGTAGTGTTGATTCAGGTGGAACAGTTCCTTCAGGCTCCTCATCACCACAGCCATCAGGCCTTTGTCCACTTACGTAGATTAGGTCGTTATCGCTGTATGGCTCACCTGGGGCGGCAGAATAGTCAGTTTCACCATAAACAGCAGCCTCGTCGACATCGCCGCTAAATACACCCCGTAAGGTTGCTGTTTCGCCTTCCGTAGCTGTAAGTTCTTGAGCTACAGGATCTGATCCTTCGTTGATAATTCGCACATTATCGCCCCCAACGCGCCTTGGGTCAGCAGATACACTCGTGCCTAGCTCCCATTCACCTGTCGATGTATCAATGCAACCGACAAAATCGGCTGTAACTGGCGGGTAAGCAACAGCGAGCCCGCTATCAGTATCGCTTTCAGCATTACTACCGCCTCCGATGGCTAATAATGATCCGATTGTCAGAGCAGCCCCCGTTGCTGTTACTGCCCACATCGGCATTCTGTTTCCGCTAGTCGGGATATTATCTTGTACACCTATTTCGTTTTTAATGCTCATCCAAATCTCCTATCATTAGCAATTCTAAGTCTAGCTCTCCTACTATTTCACTTTATTAGAGTGTTTTTGTCAAGTACTAAATCGATGTTTTTGCTTTTTTACGAGCGGCTCTAGTTCCTTTACTCACCCGCATTCGTAGCCATTCAGCACCGAGGTAATAGTATGGGAAAGACAGAATGACCAGGATAGTGCTAGAAACCAATCCGAATATGATGGTGAAGGCAAGCCCTTCCCAGAACGGATCGCTTAACGCTAGTGGTAATAATGCTACTACCGTGGTTAAAGTCGTTGCTACAAGTGGCCTGAATCGCTTCTGAACAGCATTAGATATAGCGTCAATGGTACTTTCGCCCGCCCTCTTTTCTTGATTAGCGTAACTCGTCAGCAAAATCGTGTTGTTTACAGCAATACCAATTAACCCGACGAGCCCAACTACCGCGAAGAAGCTAAGGGCATTATCGGTGTAATAAAGACCTGCGAATACTCCGAATAGTGTAAAAGGAATAGCAACAAATATAAGTATTGGCTGTAAAAATGACCTAAACTGCAATGCTAGTAGGATGTACATCAATAACAAGGCAACAGGGAACGCATAAGCTAGTGATGCAAACGAGTCGGCATTTTCAGACTCTTGACCGAAATCGAATCCCAAAACTTCGTCTGAATAACCATGATTTTCCAGGTACTCGTTATCGAACTTCTGCTCGACGTATTCCTTAGAAGCCTGCAGCATTGCGGATACATCAGTATCATCGAATGCTCCACTCACCGTCAATGTTCGTGATCCGTTGACCCTCGTAACAGAACGAACGATATCCAATTTTGTATCAATAATATTAAATTCAGTACCATTCAATCTTTCTAATCTGGCATCATCGATATGAGTTTGAACAGCTTGGGCTAATGTCACAGCTTTTTCGAAGTCCTCTTCTCTGATTTGAATAGACAGAGGGTACTCTTCAACTGGAGGACCTGCATCGTACTGCAGAACTCTGACTGACACGCCATCAGGCACCCTGTCGTCTATGTTTTCTTGCAGCAGGCTCATAATTTCTGGAGATTTAATATCTCTTTCACGGAATGAAGTCAGCTGCACTATAGCGTCTGCTGATCTGTTATTAGGCTGCTGGAAGCTTCCGTACAACACCTTCTCTGCATTTTCTCCGACTACTTCACGAACTGAATCATTGATATCACGGGCTACTGATTCTGCATCGGCAATTGTGTACCCATTAGGATAATTTATCTGAAAACCAATTTGATCGCTATCCTTCGTCGGGGGGAATATATTAAAGCTTAATTTCTGAAGATAGCTACCACTGACCATCAAAAACAAGATACTAAGTGAAAACAATGCAAAAGCAATCATCTTTGATGATTTCGTCTTGGTCTTTAGTAATCTAGGTAGATTACCAGCCTTTTCACCAAGCCATGCCTCAAGTTTAGTCAAAGGATTTAGGCGCGTAATTAATGAGACTTTGTCACTGCGAAGCAATAAAAATTTTGCCAACACTGGTATCACCGTCAACGATAATACTAGAGATGTAATCAAAGAAATAATTATCGTTATCGGCATTAGCCGAATAAACTCGCCTAAAATTCCACCTATGAATGCAAGTGGCAAGAACACCAATACGGTCGTGAACGTACCAGCAAAACTAGCCGATCCTATCTGCCTTATTGCCGTCTTAATAATTTCAACTTTGCTTTGTTTTTTTCTACGGCCAGCATCAATTGACTCAACAACAATGGTCGCATCGTCTACAAATAACCCCAAACTAAGTACAAGCGCGAAAAGCGTAATCGTATTTAGCGTGTAGCCGATGAGGTATAGGACAACAATACTAACGGCTATCACAGTAACCATGTATAGGCCGGTGATGATAGATGCACGCCATGTTATTAGTAAGAAGCTGACTAACGCGACCGCCAATAATCCAGTTGTTAGGTTAGATTGAAGCGAGCTAATCTGTGTTTTTATTGATTCTGCAAAATCCGCTCCTATAACTACACGGAAACTGTCACCAAATCCAGACAAATCCAACTGCTCAATCTTCTCTTTTGCTAATTCAGAAAGTTCAATTATGTCGACTTTTTCGCTATCTCGATCGATTCCAATGGTAACAGCCTTACTAAACTGCAACTCTGCGCCGTCTTTCAGGCCTATTATGTTGAATGAGGTTTGCCTGGTCTCTTGACTGCCATCCGGCGTCTGTGCAGTCTCCAGCAGACTCTTTACCTCTCCATTAGAGATAGAATCCTCAGCTACAAATTCGGCTAATACATACTCGGCTGCTGCCTCAATATCCGACACTGGTGTGCTTTCATCTGTAGAATATACAGAAAGTAACATGTCGAACTCATTCAGAAAGCCAGCCGGATCAATCGCCATAGATTGCAACTGAGCTTGTTCAGGAAACAAACCATTGTCTGTAGCTTCTTTTATGGCATCAGCGACAATCTGATTTGCGACAGCTGAATGCACTTCACTATCAAACTCGACTACAGCAGTAAGGAAATTTGCACCAGCAGTAGTCGTGACATCGTTTACCTCAGGAATATCCTTGAGTTGGTTATATAAAGGCTGTGCAAGATCAGTATCAACTTTATCCTTATCATCCACAAAGTAAGTACCGTTCACAACAGATAACGGAAATTGGATTGGTGGGAATCCTTCTCGTTTAATGAGGCTAGTGTATGTTAAGGCTCCAAATCCTAGGAGAAAAACCCAAAGCATTAAAGTTATCTTCCAGCGCTTATAGACAAACGCAGAAAGCGTAACTAACGGATTATCTTTGATATGCCTACTAGTCTTAAGCGCAGAATTCTTTATTACCTTTTTACTTTTTTTTGGCGACGCCTTAGATCTTCCTGCCATCTTATAATCCCTCATTTTTCTTATCTTTACTAAAGCTTACACTGATTATATACAAATAACTACTTTTCAGGAGAGTGCATTGATAGAAAGCTACTCGACAATTCCAAATTTAGCGAGTGCTTCTTGTCGTTCTTCTGGCGATCTAGCTGTCTGCACTTTTAGTAGCTTGCTATAGATACCGCCTGAGTCAGCGAGCTCATGCGGCGAACCGACCTCAGAAACTTTACCACTTTTTAGAGCAACTATCTTATCAACATTTTGTATCGTACTTAAGCGGTGGGCGATTATGAATGTGCTTCTACCTTTCATTAACCTCTCGAGAGCTTCCTGCACCATTAACTCGCTTCTACTATCTAGGCTGCTCGTGGCTTCATCTAACACTAGTATCGGTGCGTCCTTCAGTATTGCTCGAGCAATAGCTACTCGTTGTTTTTGCCCACCCGATAGCTTCAACCCACGTTCACCTATCTCTGTGTCGTATTTATCAGGTAACCCAGTGATGAATTCATGCGCATTGGCTGCCTTAGCCGCCTTTTCGATTTCAGAGTGGGTTGCTTTAGAGTTTGCGTAGCTTATGTTCTCTCGTATCGTGCCACTAAATAGGTTTGGCTCCTGGAATACGACGCTGATAGCTTCACGCAGGCTTTCTCTACTGATGTCGGTCGTTTCTTGTCCATCGATAGAGATTGTACCCTCAAGTGGGTCGTACAGCCGAAGCAGGAGATTCGTCAGTGTTGTTTTACCCTCACCACTTTCACCAACTAGGGCGACTTTCTCCCCTGGCTTTACTGAGAATGACACTTTGCTCAATACTTGAGTCTTCTTGTCGTATCCAAAACTCACAGCATCAAACTCAATGGCGCCTTTTTCTACCTTTAATACTGCATCGGATTCATCAACTTCGGGCTTCTCTTCCATAATCTCAAAATAATCTTTGCTGTCTGCCACTGCCCGTTGCGTGTTTTCAACTAAAAAGCTAATTGTGAATATTGGAATACGAATATTCATAGCGTAAAGAATCAATGCTACAGCTTCTCCTGGAGTAAATGCTCCTTGAGCGCCCCTGATGAAAATAAACGCGTATATAGCCAGGAATATGACGTTTAGCACGAGCCTGCGCTGTACATCACGTACATGCCAATATTTTGACTGTGGTTTGTTGTAAAACACTACTTTAGAAAGTTGTTTTTGGAAAAAGCTTAGTTCACGTTTTTCTTGGTTGTAACTTTTAACGACCTTGACCTGGCCAATAGCCTCAGCAAAACGACCACCGGCTATATCAGTACGCTTATTCTTTTTATTCTGGTATTCAATCCAGGTACTGCTAGTACGAACAGTCATCCAGATAAATATCGGATATAGCGAGGCCAACAGAAGCCCGACAGGCCAACTTATTATCGTCACAATTATCAAACTAAACACCGTAGAGAATAAGAACTGCAAGAAATTGTTCGTCATCATATGGACGAATCGCACTATTTGCTCAATCGAACGGTTAAGCCGTGCGATTATCTTTCCTGATTGTTCCTCGTCGAAGTATTTCTGCGGCAGAGTCATTAAATGCCGATAGTAATTTTCGCTGAGTATTTTTTGCAGTTTGACTTGGATTTGATCTCCTATGTATCCGCTTACGTTGCTAAGCAAAGTCTGGAGCAGATCCAATATGAATATGCCTGCTGCCAACATACCTGCATAGGCGACGTTGGCCTGTGCGCCTTTTCCAATTTCGTCAATTGCCCAGCCTGATAATAGAGGCACCAATATCGTCATGAAGCTGAGCAACATGGTCATTAAACTTACGGCTATATAACTTTTGCGTAAAGTTCCGCCTAGTTTTAGTATTTGTAAGAGCTCTTTCATATCAAAACCATTGTACCAGCGCGTGGAGCACGCACTGTATATATGCATTATTGCAATATATATGTTATAATTAGCTTATGATTAATGTTGATACGTATCCATGGGCGGGACAAGAGACATTACCTGATAGATTGCAACCAGCGACGTATGAGGCTGTTTACAGGCTTCTAGATATGGTCGAGGATAACCACGGGCCACTCAGCTATGACCCCAAGGAGTACCACAGGCCAAAACATTCTGAAAAAGTGGTAAAATATGCCGCTCAACTAGGTACTGATGCAGTTTTTAATGGCAATATAGAACCGATCGACATAGCTCCGTTGATAATAGCTGCTGCTGGTCATGATGTTATATGCAACAGAGGTGAAACTGTCCGAAATGAGTTCAACAGCGCAAAAGCCTCTGGAGAGATTACAAGAAAAACATTCGATGATTTTAGCCTGCCGATTGGGCTTTTCCAAATCGCAGACACAGTAGAGGAAATTATCCCTTCAACAATAGTAGACATCGGCAGGTACGGGTTACTTAAACAGCATATTGACCCTGATAACTACCTAACTTACTTATTGTGTGATGACGATCTAGCTTATCTTGGGGAGCCTTTTGGGATATATTTTTCAGAAGCAGTCCGATGTTTTAGAGAAGCTTATTTCGATATAGAGGACCCAAAAACTAGAGAAGAACTCTTTGTTGAGTTCTTCAGAACTAACGTTCGGATACTGAAAGATCAGGAATACCACTCTTCTGAAGCTCAGCAACGTTATGGTCAACAACGCTATAGAAACCACGCTACTTTAGCTAGACGAGTTGCCTCGCCATCAAGGTCTTTCCTTGCAGGAGCAAATAGCAATTAAAAAACCGGGCTATTTGGGCCCGGTTTGTGGAAGCTGCGGCTGTGTCTCCACACTCACACTTCCAGACTTCAATATACATGAGCGTATTGGGTTTTGTGAACCCATAATATATGTGATTTAGATCACATTATTTGACGGAAGGGGCGTGCAGCCTAGCACTAGCAAATTATCTTATCCCTATAAAACACTTACAATCGAAGATGTACGAAAGCTGATTTAAATCAGCTTTAACTCAGCTTTCCACTTTCTCCCACGGCAAATCCACTTTGCCGAAATGCCCATAAGCAGAAGTTTTCGAGTATATAGGTTGACGCAGCTCTAGCCCCTCGACGATTCCCTTTACTGTCGTGTCGAGCAGATTATCTATGAATTTTTGAATTTCTTCTGTGCTTACTTTTTCAGTGCCAAAACAATCAAAAGCTTTCATCTGAGGATCTGGCTGACCAATTACATAAGCCAGCGCTACTTCACATTTACTAGCCAACCCACTAGCGACAATGTTCTTAGCAATATAACGGGCCGCATAGGCACCAGAGCGATCAACCTTACTAGGATCTTTCCCTGAGAAAGCGCCTCCACCCACACGTGCGTAGCCGCCATAACCATCAACAACGATCTTCCTACCGGTCAGTCCTGCGTCACTGTCTGGGCCAGGAATATGCCAAAGGCCAGTTCCGTTAATCGTTATATCTGTTTCGTTAGCTGAATAGCCATATTTTTCTAGCGCAGGATTAATTACTGACTTAATAATTTCAGCATGCACAGTTTCTGGTGATGTTTCCTCGTCATGTGCCACCGCCATGACGACTTTCTTAACAGCCACTGGACGACCGTCTTTATACTCGACCGTAACTTGGCTTTTACCGTCTGGTCTAAGCCATTTTATTTCCCCTGACTCACGTTTGCTATCTAGTGTTTTAGTGAGCTCATGCGCCAACGTAATCGGCAGCGGCATATACTCTGCTGTTTCGTCGCAAGCGTACCCAAACATCATTCCCTGATCACCTGCACCGTCATTGTCTACTCCGACAGCTATTTCAGGAGACTGCTGGTGGATATTGTTATCAATCGGCGATTTGTCTGAAAAATTCCATTCATTAACTGTATACCCAAGCCGCTTAACCGAATCTCTAGCCACTTCTTCGAAATTCACCTTTGCTGTGGTTTTAATTTCTCCGAAGAGCCCGATTTTATTCGCCCCGACTATGACTTCTATTCCTGTTCGCGCTTTCGGATCTTGTTTGAGTATCTCATCTAATATCGCATCACTAATAGCGTCTGCGATTTTATCCGGGTGGCCGGCCGCGACTGACTCGCTAGTAAATAATTTGTATGACATAAAAATATCCTTCCGCCTATACCTATAGACAAAAGGATAAGAATAATTATTCAATATCTTTCTCATCTACACTATAGACAAGCTAGACTTAGCACCTTTCATAAAAGTAGGTTGCTGACAGGTTATAACGAGCTAGATCTCTCCCTGTTCTCTGTATATTGTTTAATTGTTAATGGTAATGAGTATAACAGCTATAATCTCACTCCAGCAACCAATTTTAATAACTACTTATACGTTTATAAACTTCTTCATATCTTCAGTAGTTAGACTAATCTTGACCGACATTACGTTTTCATCTATATGGTTCTTGCTCGTAGATTTAGGAATGGGTATCGCACCTACCTCGATAAGCCAGGCAAGCGCGAATTGATGAGTTGTACAGTTATATTTTTTAGCCATTTTAGTCACTTCGGGTAACTGCAACTGAGGCTTGATGCCTTTGCCTTGACGGTCAAATGGACAGTAGGCAACAAGCTGCACGTCATTTAGTTCACACCATTTTCGATACTCTGCGTCGGCTTCGTCCTGATAACCAATGCTGAAATTCTGCTGGACAAAACTAACTCCGTGCTTAGATGACTTATTCGTATTCTTAAGTTGACTAAGCGAAAAATTGCTGACACCGAAATACCTAACAATGCCACTATCAATCAAGTCATCGATTTGAGCAACTGCTGACTCCCAATCAACATCCGGCCATGGAGCATGGATATAAAGTAGATCAATATAGTCTGTACCGAGCTTTTTTAACATTTTATCAACTGTATTTTTCACTTGGCCCGGTTCAACACTAGTCTTCCATAACTTATCAGCAATAAATATATCATCTCGTTTAACATCTTTTATGGCGCGGCCGACTATCTCATCAGTATAAAATCCACCATATAGCTCAGCACAGTCAATATGATTCTGCCCCTGCAATATTGAATACCTTATAGCTTCAATCTCCTTATCTTCATTGCCACGAACTGGTTCTACACCTCTATACTTACTTTCTATATTTGAAGGATTAATCTTGCTACCAATTTCCCACGTTCCTATTCCAACAGGAAAAATAGACTTACCGGAATTAGTTTTCAAATTAGTTAATTTAGCTCTCATGATTATTAAGATTACCAGCCGCCACCGCCGCCACCGCCACCGCCGCCGCCGGAGAACCCACCGCCGCCTCCGCCGCTAGAGCTAGATGGGCTAGTAAACGTTTGTGAGGTGGCCTTTACAGTAGAACCTATGGAATTAGCCAATGTTGCAGCGGTAAAGCTTCGCGAAGTACCCTGATACCATTCTGGTGCTTCTTTGTATATGTCTGTAAATGCCTTGGACCAACTTTTCTCAACCCCGGCTGCCACAGCAAATGGGAGGAGTTTTTCGAAGAATTTACGATCATACTTAGGAGGGTTTCCGCGAGTCGATAAGGGCGCTGCAACTGCATCATGCATCTTGATTCGATCTTTTTCTGCCTTACTTAGATATAAATTCAGCCCATCAACATGCTCTTTTAGCATAACTCCGCTGTGACTACGTTTAGTCATCAGTCCCAAGAATATTAATACTAATAACAATGCACCGATGCCAGCAAAAAGCGCTATTGGAGAAACATACTTAGTTAAGATAAGACTCAATCCTATTAATCCTATGGATGCTACGATTTGTTTAAGCAAATACTTCCAGCCAGCGCCTGGTGCAACTTCATAGTAACCTTTTGAGCTCGATAATTTTTGAAGCTGCTTGGTTAATTCAGTAAGTGTAGAGGAAAGTTTATTTTTATTTTTTTCTACGTTAAAGACTTCGCCTATTTTATTAGTGCTAAAAAGCTTAGTAAGCAGTAGAGATTCATCCGCAGTCAGCTTGTTGTCCTTTGGCTTTATTAGTTCAAATGAATGATTGGTTTTACGTCCATCCTTCGACTCGATTACCTTCAAATATCCTTTTATTGCTAAGTCTATAATTGAAGCGCTGATATCTTTGGTGCTCAATCTATTTTTGGCTACATAAGCAGACTGCATAACGCTAATATCCTTTGGCCTGTCATAAAATGGAGCCACAGACCGTTGCTTATAATCTTTGCCGAACTTCTGCCATTTGGAATAGCTAGACTTTACAATCAGCAGAGCTGCCATCACTAAAGGTACCGCTAGGATAGTTTTGCTATGTTTCTCCCAAAATCCAGGTGGCGTAAAGTATCCCTTCTCGTAGAACTGTTGAACAGTAAGCGTCTCGGCCGGATTAAGCGCTCTAGTTGTGCTAGCATCTAAGCCGTACACTTGAGCATCTACTTCGCAATCTGCAGATTCCGAGCCAAAAGTACCTGTAAAACATCTTGGCGGCAAGCTAGAACTTACGGCTGGTGTAGACAGAGTTAGATTGACGGAATTAAAAGGCTGAAGCCATTGGTCACCGTTAATGTCCCAGTAAAATTCATCGTACGTTTCAGAAAACAAAATCACATTCTCTAGAACATACGCGATTTCGTAAACATGCTCTCCTGTGATGTACTTTCCTGCTTCTCCAATGCGAATGACAGTATTATCATTTTCCTGATAGGTTAAATGCGGTTCAGTCGCCCCGTCACGAACTATTGAAGTTATATCTAAATTAAGGTCATTTCCTTGATAGGTATTTGGTATTGCCCTTAATATACCTTGGTTTTGTCCGCTAAAATCTAGTTCTATAGTTTCGGTTACGTAGAGAGTCCCTTGCGGATCCTCGTTAGTCAGCTGATATTCCGCCGAAAAATCAGTAATCACAAAGTCATTTACACCCTGAGCGTTAGCGTCCGACATAGAAAATGAACTAATCACTCCTACTGCGGCAAAAAATATAAGAAGATTTCTATATACGCGCTGCATCCAAGCTCTCCTTGGCTGCTTTTGAAATCTGCTCTACAAGTGCAGATACTTCATCAGTTTTGAGGGTTTTGTGCGGATGATTAAGCTCAATGCTGAACGTTATTCGCTTCATGTCGCTATTATCTTCTTGGAATATACTCCTAGGCTCCAATTCATACCCGTAACCATTTTCGGCATGGGCAACATCCAACTCTGCTCTAATAAAGTTTTCTAGTGTGCTCCAGCTAGTTTTATCCGAAACTTCAAAAGTTACGTCCTGCGTTGAACTAGGGAAATCCGAAAGTGGAGTATATTTGCCGACCTCGACTTCTTGCCTCAGATAATCTGTATCTATCTCGAAAGCTGCACAATAATCAGGAAGTTTCAACGCCTTTTTGACACTTGATCTCAGCTCCCCTATTACGCCAATTGGCGGTTGATCTTTTGCGAGTGTAATCACCGCACTACGGCCGATCTGGTAGGGGGCTGTTATGGGATACTCGTTTGTTTCAAGCGGTGAGTACGTTGCCTTGCCGTTGGTTAACATGTCTACATACTTTTTTGCCTGATAGTAGGCTGAGCCATCTAGGCTCTTGCTAGACTTGTCGTCAGATACTATAACAAAGCTAAGCCTACGCATCTGCTTGGGAAGTTTATCTTCTGGTGGTCCTTCCATATGGTCTTTAACGTGTGCCTTGCCCAGCTCAAAAATCGCAAATTTATTATCTGTCCCACCAGCGCCAGCTTTAAGGTTGCCGTGAACTTTTGCAAGCAAGCTAGGCACTAAGGAGGTGCGATAATACTGTAAATCTGGGCTTAACGCATTGCGAAGATGGTAAGCCCATTTATCTGGGTCAGTACCAGTTTTTTTCATAAGCTCACCGTGCACAAAGCTATATGTCAAAAC
>CAYGOR010000027.1:0-13529 GCA_964351635.1 uncultured Candidatus Saccharibacteria bacterium | reverse complement strand
CTCTAGTGCCGCTAGATGGCTGGTGAATCATTACCTTAGCGTGTGGCAATAATGACCGTTTTCCTTTGGTACCCGAACTCAGCAAGAAAGCACCCATGCTGGCCTGAAGCCCTATCCCGATTGTGTGCACTTCGTTCTTAACGTGTTTCATAGTGTCGTAAATCGCCATGCCATCATATACACTGCCGCCAGGGCTATTTATATAGAGGTATATTGGCTTTTTTGGATCTTCGTTCTGCAAAAACAACAGCTGAGCGACTATAACATTGGCCGTATGCGAATTGACATCAGTGCCAAGGAAGATAATTCTTTCTTTTAAAAGGCGGCTATAGATGTCATAGGCGCGTTCAACGCGGCCATCCTGCTCAATTACTGTCGGGATAAGTGTACTCATTGGATTATTCATACAAGCTATTGTACAGATAGACCTAGCACTCGTCAACTGCGAGTGCTAATGAATAAAGTGCTTACATACGATGAGATCAGGTAAGCCGCACGATGGTCATTATGATAGTCTTGCCTTCCTTCTATAAGTCTCCTGTGTTTCATCTCTTCAATAGCTGCTTTTTCTTGGTCCCTACTAGCTCCAGCCATCGTCCAATCCTGAGTCTCAACAAACCAATGTTTTGAAAAACTCGCAGCAACAAGTGAATATGCTAATTCTATGTCTAATTCGGCGCAGTCTATTACACCTGTGATTTGCGGCCTTTTTGCAACTACAGCTTGCGCAAGGTCTTCCGCTATTTGTCTATTGATTTCAATCACTAGAGGATAATACTACTTTAGTCCAGCATAGACAAAAGCGTTATGATTTCAGTAGTGATATAACTTTTTCACTACGCAATCTAGAGTTTATCTCGCGGCGGTTTTCTGGCTTATCGAGTTCAGCTTGCATCTTTTCGTCTTTGTACTGGCCTTTCATCTGCTGAATCCTGGCTTCAAGCTCCTCTGGCTTTACATCAATTCCTTCTTGATCTGCGATTTCGCTCAACATCATTGCAGCTTTAACTCGGCGCAGTGCTTCTGGTTCAACTTCCTTGGCAATATAATCTTCCTCGCTGATACCTTGAGAAGCTAAGAACTCTTCGAATGTCATGCCTCGCTGCACCACGTTCTGCCTAACTTCTTGCTGCACCATTTTCTTCTGCTCATCTATTAGGACTTGAGGAATTTTTACCTTCGTCTTTTCAGCCAGCGAGTTAACTATCGCTGATTCCCAGTCTCTCTCATCACTATGCTTAGCTTCATGCTCTAGCTCTTTACGTATTTGTGCTTTTAGCTCATCCATGGTTTTGAATGGTCCAACTTTAGCCGCAAACTCGTCATCTAGTTTAGGTTGCTTAACTTCATTAACTTTTTTGACAGTTACTCTAAAAGTCACTTTTTTGCCTTGCAGTGCTTTAGCTCCGTAATCTTTAGGGAAAGTTAGAGTAAACTCTTTTTCATCTCCGGCCTTTGTTCCATCGAGCTCTTCTTCAAACCCTGGAATAAACGTGCCAGAACCTAGTACAAGTGGATAATCAGTCCCATCAGCTCCCTTTACTGGTTCGCCTTTGCTGTCAACGCCTTTGAAATCTATCCATACTTCATCAGTTTTCTTAGCAGCTCGCTCTACTTCAGCTTTTTCTGCAGTTCTGGTTTGGAGATTGCTCAACACACCCTGAATATCTTTTTCGGTTACTTTAGTCGCCTTGCGCTTAACGCCATGCTTTTTGTAGTCTGGCAGCGTAATATCGCCAACCACATCAATTTCCATGATAACTTCTAGCGAAGTGAATGGCACAAATTTAGTTACTTCTACTTTCGGCTGAGCAACAGGTCGTAGCCGTTCTTCTCGCAAAGCTGCAATGTATAACGAGTTGACTGCTTCGTCTAAGAACTGACTTTGAAGCATCTGTTGATCAATGTTTTTCTCAACAACTTCTATAGGTACATTTCCTTCGCGGAAGCCAGCAACTTTAACTTGGGGCGCTAATTTATTTAGCACTCGCTGCTTATAGGCTTTGAGCTCGTCTTCTTGTGCAACTATTTGTAATTTAGCTTTAGTATCTTCGATTCGTTCAGAGTGTAATTTCATAGACAAGTAGTCTAACAGATGTAGCTAACTTTTTCTAGCGTCTTTGACTATACTGACTATTCGACCGAGCGAATGTTTTTCTTCTTTACCAGTTTTCATATCCTTCAGCACAAATTGTTCGCTGGTCGCTTCATCTTCGCCAGCAATCACCACATACTTAACGCCTTGCTTATTGGCACTTTTCAGTTGCTTGTCCAGTTTCCTTGCCGAGTAGTCAACGGCAACGTTTACTTCATCTTCTCTCAATGATTTAGCGATTGACTGCAGATCTATATCGACTTCACCGGGCGTTATTAGCATAACTTCACAAGTAACAGGGATATCAGGCACAAGATTATTTGACTCTAAGAAATTTTGAAAGGTAACGTCTCCCATGCCAAATCCAACAGTCGGTACCGGATCTACTCCAAATTGGCCGACTAAACCGTCATACCTACCACCACCAAACATAGAACGGTTATTCTCGGGGTTTTTATCAAACACTTCAAAGACAATGTCTGTGTAATAATCAAAACCTCTCATCAGATCAGGTGAAAAAACTATGTTCCTAACGCCTAACTGTTTGCAGCGGTTTAATAATTTTTTCAAATCTTTAGAGGATTCTAGTTGCGAAAATGAAGCATCCAAATCATCTAGACTTTCTAATGCTAAGAAATCGATAATTTGCTTACTGTTTTCTTTAGAGCCAGTTATTGAGTCCAATTTTTCGGCAAATTCCTGCGGCTTCATTTTCTGCATTTTATCTATCAGGCGTATTACTTCCGTTGACTCGTCAGCGTTCAGACCTTGTTTCTGTAGCACTGCATTTACCAAAATCCGGCTGTTAACTCGAATTTCGTAGCTCGACCTCTTGGCTTTCACTGCACGAAATATGTCATCTACAATCTGGAGCATTTCAATTTCAGCATCAATAGAAGCCAGCCCGAAGACATCGACATTCAGCTGCCAGAACTCACGGAGACGCCCTCTTTGCATACGCTCGTAGCGCCACAAATTCGGTATTGAATACCACCTAGCAGGATAAGATATCTCTTGACGCTGAGCGGCAATCATGCGGCTAACGCTAGGAGTCATTTCAGTTCTGATAGTAACGCTGCGACCTCCGCGATCTTCAAATGTGTAAGTCTGCTCATCAACTATCTCTTGCGAACCCTTCATTAGGTAAAGGTCGGTTGGCTCTAGAATCGGCGCGTCATAATCAACATAACCGTAACTTTCAACGACTTGCTTCCAAATACCAAACATCCAGCTCTGAAAAGCCTTATCCTCAGGGTAAAAATCACGCGCGCCTTTATAAGGCTGCATTTTCTGCTTATTCATACATCTATTCTCTTATAAAAATGCTGATTAACAAAATATAGTCTATGATACTGCTGACATTGCTGCCTGTTGCCTAAGAGCAAGAGCTTCAAATTGGTCACGCGCCGACATTACGGCAGATCCATATATCGCAACATCGATAAATGGCGCCACCTCTGATATCAGAGCTGATCTTGGATGATTTGTAGTCTCATCTTCGGTTAATACACAGCCTGTTGCTATCACCTTCATATCTGGATTTTCACTCTTTACGAAGGGAGCGTCGGTTGCTGCAACTAACATTGTTTTGAAGCCTGTTTGCGAACACGCCTCTGTAGCTAACTTAGCAAAATCTTCAGACCCTAGGCCTCTATCGGTCTGGTCTAAATCAGTGCTTCGGGATGAAGTTACGTAACAGACCGGCTCTACTCCGAGCTGTGTACACCTTTTAATGAATAGTTCTTTAGGCTCTCTATTAGTGAAATATGAAACTGTTAGATGACTCGGCCTTTGAATGCCGCTGAACATTCCTTCTCTAGGTCCGCGCATAGCATAGTGCTCAATCTCTCTTTTCATCTTTAAGGGTTTGTCTTGGTTTAGTCTAGGGTCCAATAACACCGCATTTACGCGCAGCTGTCGACGTGCGAACAATATTGCTCTTGTAAAATTCGCTAGCTCTGGCTTGCCAGAGGTCGGAATCCTAAATTCTTCATCTGGATCAAACGTTACCCCTGCAGTTCCTTCAAAAAATTTACTCCCCAGTCTTAATGCAGTACCAAGGTCATTTCGCTCTAAAGCAATCATAGTTTCAATCATATTTTCATAATAATACAACTTTTTGTGTCCGACTGCCAATTTTGGGATTTTCAAATCGTGTTTTTTTGGTATATAATTCTGTGACTGATTTCGCGGATGTGGTGGAATTGGTAGACACGCTAGTCTTAGGAACTAGTGCCGCAAGGCGTGAAGGTTCAAGTCCTTTCATCCGCACCATGTTACTACCCTCTCAGGAGGGTTTTTCATTTGCGAGATTGTTTTCTATAAAACACTAACTTTGCGTTTCCGTATCTTTTTTCATCGATTTTTTTCATTTTTTTCAATTCAATATGCTCTGCCGGCGGAAGAGAAAGGACCATTAGCCCTCCATCAACAACGTAGTGGGCGCATGCATCTATTGCATTCATGCCTACCGCATCGTATGGCGGATCAGCAATAACCAGGTCGTAATAATCTTGTCGGTTTTTCACCCAAGTTTTTACATTTGCCCGATGTATTTCCATCCGTTCATCATTAGTTATTAAGTCTCGGTTCTCTTTCAACGTCTCAAAACTATCCGCGTCAATTTCAACCGCGTTCACATGAGAAGCTCCACGGCTAAGTGCCTCTATACCTACTGCACCAGTTCCCGCAAATGCGTCGAGTACAGTTAGGCCGCTGATGTCACCTAGAGAGTTAAATAAAGCTCCACGGATCTTTTCGCTCATCGGATGCGTCCGATTACCTTTAGGGTCCTTTAAGATGCGTGATTTGAATTCACCGGCTATGATTCTCATTTTTTACCCTTTAATAATCCCGCTTCACGCATCGACATAAACCATATTAGTGTGACGGTTTTAATTATAGTTGGCATTAGCTCGTTTCTGACATCGCGGACAAGCTTTCTAGTCCAGCCATCTTCTAAGAAACGGTTATACATATCAAGCACGGCTATCTCTTTTGCCGCTGATTTATAGTAGTTTATGACACCTACATCAATTATTCTCTCAATGTCAGATTCAGATGGAATTCCTGCTTTCATGGATAATGGAGCGGCTATGCCCGCCACGCCTATCTCAAACATAATGTGCATGCTCAGCAGACCTTCACGGCCCCACATTGCCCAGTTTTTCTTAATGCTATCTGCGGTATTATCACCGGGAATGAACAGTTTCTTTACCGGGCTGTCTCTGCTGAGCAGATCATCACCGCGTAACTCTTCTAGTTTTTTCTCATATGGAAATTGGTGAGCTGGAGTCAGGCCATCGACTAGCGCATGGGCTAACCAGGCTGCGTCAAATGCTGCTCGTTCTGGAGAGCCTTTCTTAAGCTGTTTAATAAGTTCGGAATAATGATCTTCGATGATATTTAGAAGTTTCGTATCATCACTGTCAAAAGGATCATAAAAATGCCACGGCTCATCAATAGCGGGGCTCTTGCGTTTAATGCCATCAGGGCCGTTCTTCCCCTCAAAATGCAGTATGTGCTTAATTTCCGGAAATGAAGACGTGTCACTAATTTTTGACAGGTATTTACGTGCCGTACGGTCAATTTTCTGGTGGGCTCCCATGACAGAACCGGATTTATTTGTAAATGTTGTTCCTGAGTACAAAGTTTCTCTTATCTACGATACTTTATCGTTTAGTTTAAATTTACAATTTTTCGTAGCTCATTAACTCGATCATGTAACTGTTTGTATTCTAGCAAGTTTTCTTTCATTTCTATGAATTGAATCGCGCAAGCCTTCGCGCTGTTTATCAGCTCTCTATCTGTTAGCTTCGCCACTCTAAGGTCAAGTGCACCAGATTGAGCTTTGCCGTAAATTGCACCCGGGCCTCTTTCTTCCAGGTCAAACTCTGACAATACAAAACCGCTATTTTCTCTTGTCATTAGCTCTAGGCGCTTTTTTGGAGCTTCGTTATCAGAAAGCACTAAATAGCTCCGACTATGACTAGAGCCTCTGCCGACACGGCCACGCAATTGGTGCAACTGGGCTAACCCAAAACTATCAGCAGACTCTATCACCATAGTAGTGCTGTTAGGCACATCCACACCTACCTCAATGACAGTTGTCGCTACAAGTACATCTACTTTGCCATCTGCAAATTCAGCCATGATTTGGTCTTTCTCATCAGCTTTCATTCTTCCGTGAAGCAGAGATACGTTCAGAGTTTTCAGCCATTTACTGCTCAGTTCATTAAATACTTTTGTTGCATTTGACCTATCGGAAACTCCTTCATCTATCTGAGGACACACCACATAAACTTGTTCTTTGGATTCTTTTACATGTTCTGCGATTTTTTGATACATTTTTTGGCGATTTTCGGTTGTCATTAAATAAGTGCCAATTGGCTTTCGACCTTCTGGAAGCTGTTCAATACGTGAAATATCAAGCTCACCATATAGTGTGAGCGCCAGAGATCTTGGAATTGGTGTCGCCGTCATGTGCAATACATGGGGCATCTTGTTTGCTTTAGCCTGAAGGGCTTTTCTCTGCTCGACTCCAAAGCGGTGTTGTTCATCAACAATTACCAGCCCCAGATTATTGAACTTTACCGATTCCTGGAAAAGAGCGTGTGTCCCGACTACAATTTGGCCCGAGGACTGTTTGATTTTATTCAGTGGAGCTTGTCTATCAGTTTTATTTATTGATCCACTTAGAAAAAGTACCTCCGGTGGATTATGCAGCTTACTAAATAGGTTTATTAATGATCGCTCATGTTGCCGCGCTAAAAGCTCAGTCGGAGCCATAAGAGCAACCTGGAGTCCTGAAGCAACGACGTTAACCGCAGCAATTGCAGCTACAGCAGTTTTACCAGAGCCCACGTCACCCTCAATCAGCCTGTTCATAGGCGAACCCTCGGTCATATCTTGGAGTATTTCCCAAGCTACTTTACGCTGGTCATTTGTAATTTTAAAAGGCAAAGATGAAACAAAATTACTTACTGCTTCTTTATTAACTTCTAAAGCGAACGATTTGTAATCTGCACGATCTGCTTTATTTAGCTCTGCAGCCAACGTAAGTTCAAACACCTCCTCAAAGCCTAGGCGTTTTTTTGCCTCAGCGAGTTTACTGTTAGAGTCTGGAAAATGCATTTGTTTTAATGCTTCTATTCGCGGCATCAAATCTTCTTGCTTTATAAGCCAATTTGGAAGAGTTTCTAGCGGTTTATACATCTCCAATGCATGTTTGACGGCTTTTCTTAACTGCGTTGCGCCTAAGCCTTTAGTTAGCCGGTATATGGGCACCATTCTAGCCGTGTTTACCGGGAACTTACTAACTAGTTCACACGCAGGGTTTGTTATAGCGAAATATCTGTGATTCGAAGCGAATTCTCCAGATACAAAATATTCTGAGCCTGGTTTTATCGAATTTGCGCGGTAAGGCTGATTAAACCAGATTAGCCGAACGCTGCCGCTCTCATCTGAGGCCAGGCACTCTGTCATATGCAGCCCACGCCTGGAGTAACGACCTTTTGCAGCGCCCAGGGTTACTTTTAGCGTAACTAAACCAGGCCTTATATCATTTACTCTTGTCACCTCAGAAAAGTCATCGTACCTAAAAGGAACATAATCAACTAAATCAGGAATCGACTTTATGCCTAATTTACTGAGTTTTGATGACATAGCATCGCCAACGCCTTTGATATCAGTAATTTTTTGGGCACTCATTGTGCCTTATAGTTTACACTTTCTTAAGTAAGTAAACTGTACTGGGACCAAAATATGTTTTAGCTAGCGGTTTTTGCATTGCTTTTTCTAAGGTAATTAACGTCTTGTGCGGGATAACTTTCTTTATACTTTGAGATCTCAAATTAGAAACTGACAGGGTATCGACTAACTTGAATCCGCTTTGGGCTAGTTGCTTTCTGACTGTCTTAGGGTTGTGATTAACAAAAGGAATATCATTTTTCTTACGTCCAGCTTCAGTTTTAATGTCTACTGGATCAACAGGTAGTTTTTTAAGCTTTGCTGAATATTTGAGACGATTCTTAAAATGAGCGTTATTTGCAAATTCTATCAAGAAATAGCCGCCTGGCTTAAGTACTCTGGAAATCTCTTCAAATGCCGGAACTGGGTTAGGAAGATGATGGATTACTCGTATTACCATTGCTAAATCAAATTCGCCATCCTCGAATGGCAGTTTTTCAGCCTGAGCACGTTTTGCAGTGACTTTTGGCTTGTTTTTCAAAAATTCTTTAGCAATTTCAAGCTGCTGCTTCGAAGGTTCGGCTAAGGTAACTGCATCGGCAAAATCCCTCAATACAACTGAAAGTCGACCGTAACCACCGCCAACATCAACAGCATTTTTAAACTTTTTACCTTTTAATAGCTTACGCAAAGCCACTTCTTCAGCTGCTTGCTCGTAATCACGGCCATCCCAGTATTTTAAGTAGCTGGAACTATCGTCATCATAGTGGTCAGCTTTTTGTAATTTTTTTGCAGATTTTGTACTCATAGACCGATTATTGTAACAGCTAGTTGCTTATTTTATGTGTAAAAGTTTTCACTTTATACGAATTAACGCAGTTTTGTTCTTTCCCCTGCGCAGGATGATGTGGCCGTGAATTGCTTCTGAGCCGTCTAGCTCAGTAGTTTCTAGAGCTATCTGTTGACCGTTTACGTATACTGCATTGGCATTCAGAAATTCTCTTGATTGACGTTTTGAAGTTGCTAGGCCTGCTTCGATTAGTACTTCAGCCAGTTCTGAACCTGATTTAGCTTCAACAACGAATAGTTCTTTAGACAGCTCTTTAATGTCGCTGGCTGTAAGTTCACTATAATCTCCGCCCCCAAATAGTATTTCCGTAATCCTCTGAACAGCTTCAGCCCTTTCTTCTCCGTGTACTACTTTGGTGACTTCATAAGCAAGCCGTTTCTGAGCAAGACGGTTGCTGCGAGCTTCGTTATGAGCATCCATGACTTCTTCAATGGAAGTCTTATCGAGATCAGTATATATCTTTAGATAATCTTCAACACCTTCATCATCGGCATTTATCCAAAACTGGTAAAACTTAAAGACGCTTGTCTTATTCTCATCTAGCCAAATAGCTCCCTCTTCAGTTTTACCAAACTTCTTACCGGTTGCCTTGTTGATTATTAGTGGGGTAGACCACACATGTGCTTCTCCGCCAGCAATTCTACGAATGAGATCAACACCTGCAATTGAGTTACCCCACTGATCGGCACCACAAAGCTGCAACGTAACATCGTGCTCGCGATATAGATGAAGAAAATCGTAGCCTTGGATTAATGAGTAGCTAAATTCAGCATAACTAATACCTTCGCCATCTTCACCTAGCCGTGATTGCACAAATTCACGTCCTAACATCTGCCGCATAGGCACGTGTTTTCCAGCTTCTCTCAAGAACTCCAAGAAACCAATTCCCTTAAACCAATCGTAATTATCGACAACTTTAAAAGCCATTCCGCTAAAAATCCGATCGTACTCGGCAGCTAGTGCTTTTTTATTGCTTGCTATATCCTCTAGGGTTAATAAATCGCGCTCTTGTGCCTTCCCATCAGGATCACCAATCATTCCAGTCGCACCGCCTACCAATAATGTTGCCTTATGGCCGTGCTTCATAAAACAACGAACCATCATGGCAGCGGCTAAATTACCTATTGTCATCGAATCACTACTAGGGTCAACTCCCCAGTAAAACTTAATCGTCTGTTTATCTAAGACAGATAAATTTTTATATGTGGTTTGATTCCTGAAACCACGCCAGGCTAGTTCTTCTGAAAGTGTCATGCCCGCCATTATAACTGTTTAAGAAAACTCTTGAAAGCGATCATGGTTTGCTATAATGGGATTCTGACTATTTAAGGAGTTAACAAGAATAGATGAGTACTTCAAAAAAGAAGTCTCCTGACCTGAGCGGCAAACGTCGGTCAATGAAGCGCCGCGTCAAGGGGAATAAGTTTGTTACTAAATCAGGTAAGACAATTAAAATTAGTCGAAGCCTGACAGAGAAGAGTAAAGCACGCAAAGACGCTAAAGCATTACGTAAGGCTGAGCGTCAAAAAGGTATGCCAAAGGGTAGATTAAAGCGAATTCTATTCCGCATGCACCCGAAGCGGCTCTATAAATACTGGTTTAGCCGCGACGGCCTTATTATGGGCATGAAAATTGCTGGCGTAACAATAGTTGTAATTTTCTTCTTTTTAGCGGGGTTGTTCGCTTACTTCCGAAAAGACTTGCCAAACTTACGTGATATATCTGGTGATAACATTGGCGGTAGCATTAGATACTATGATAAAACCGGTGAAGTATTGCTTTGGGAAGATTACGACGCCGTCAAACGAGTTCCGGTAGAAGGAGATCAGATATCAGATTGGCTTAAACAAGCAACAATAGCAGTCGAAGATAGAGACTTCTATGATCATAGTGGTTTCAATGTCAGAGGCATAACAAGAGCCGCATTCGCTAATGTAACTGGAGGTGAAGTCAGTCAAGGTGGCTCTACAATTACCCAGCAGCTTGTTAAGCTAACTACTCCCGGCTTCTCTACGGAGAAAACAGTAACACGAAAAATTAAAGAGTTAATACTTTCCGTAGAATTAGAACGTAGCTACAGCAAGGAAGAGATATTAACCGGGTATCTTAATGCAGCACCTTATGGTCCTATAGAGTATGGTGCTGAGGTAGCTGCCAGAACCTATTTTGATAAAAGCGCTAAGGACCTTGATATAGATGAAGCTGCGTTACTTGCGGCCGTGCCGAAATCCCCACCAACCTTTTCACCATATGGTCCGTACTACGACCAAGCAGAGCTGGTCGGAAGGCAACACTTCATATTGGACGTAATGGCCGAAGAAGGTTATATAACAATAGAAGAAAGAGATGCTGCTAAAGCAACTGACACAGTAGCGAAAGTTAAAGATAGACAACCAAGTTTATATACTGGAATAGTTGCTCCCCATTTCGTACTAGCTGCGAAGGATCAGCTGCTTCTAGATTTGACCGAGGCCAGCTACCAGCGTGGCGGCTGGAAAGTTACCACAACACTAGATCTAGAGTTACAAAAAATTGCTGAGGAAGAAGTTGCTAGTGGACTTGCCCAAATTGAGCGGCAAGGTGGCGACACCGCAGCTTTCGTGGCCGAAGATGTAGAAACAGGTCAAGTAGTCGCCTTAGTTGGAGGAGCCGACTTCAGTGATAAAGATCGAGCCGGAGAAATTAATTACGCGACCCAGAAACTGCCACCGGGTTCAAGTTTTAAACCATACGACTATCTGTCTCTGATAGAGCATACAGATACGGCGGGTGCTGGGTCTGTTCTTTACGACTCTCAAGGACCTCTCGAAGGTTACCCATGCACAAACAAAGCAAGACCTCCAAGCGGCAATTGTTTACAGAACTATGACTTTAGATACCCAGGCGCTATGACATTACGATATGCGCTAGGAGGCTCTAGAAATGTTCCTGCTGTAAAATCCATGTTGGCGGTTGGCGTCGATAAGACTATTGAAACTGCCGACAGTCTTGGACTCTACGATGAAGAGCGAGAAGTCGGAGGATACAAGTGCTACTCAGATGAAGAACTAAATACTCCAACTCAGTGCTACGGCGCTTCAGCAATTGGCGATGGCGCATTCTTGTCATTAGACAAGCATGTACACTCATACACTACGATTTCACGAAACGGTTTGAAAATACCACAGACGTACATACTAAAAGTTGAAGATTCTGAAAACAAAGTATTAAGCGAATGGGAGCCGAGCCAAGGCAAGCAAGTCGTTCGCGATGAAAGCGCTTATATAGTTGCAGATATGATGTCAGACCCACGGGCGAGCTATATGAGCCGTAAAGACCATGATTATAATGGCTGGGACTTCTCCATAAAGACAGGTACAACAAACGACAGCAAAGATGGTTGGATTATGGGCTTTAGCACTAAGTACGCAGCAGGAGTATGGGTAGGTCACCACACTCGACAAATTGAGATGTCAGGCTTCATGGAAAATATGACACAACCAATCTGGCGAGGCTGGATGCAGAGAGCACACGATGGTATAGAACCTATAGAAAGACCAAGACCAGGCGGCATTCAGGAGTTGCCTGCATTTGTAGTCACTCAGCACGTTGGAGTTGGGTCGCGAGAACCTAGCTCATCAACCGACCTGTTCCCTTCATGGTACAAGCGACCAGGTTCTGGTTCTTCTAGTGAAAAGGTATTAATGGACAAAGTTAGTGAAAAACGCGCTACAGACTGTACACCACCTTTGGCTGTAGAAGAAGTAACTCAAGGTAATGCAGAGCTATACTCTGCAGATCCTTTCTATAATTCAGAGACAAACAGTGAGGATGAAGATGATGTGCATGACTGTGGAGACGTAAAGCCTACTGTAAATGTGTCTGTTTTTGATAATGGGAATGGCAAGTACACAATAGAGGTCTCCGTCGGTAAAGGCACGCATGCAATATCATCTGACAAGTTCAAAGGGCGCCTTGATGTTAGCGTTGATGGCGAATCGGTCGGCTCAAGAAACATCGGAAGTGATGGCATATACCAGTTTGGGTACACGGCGGATGAAGACGCAACAGTGACAGTTGTGGCTAATGTTAGTGATAGTGTTCTGTACGAAGCACAGGACGCAGTGGACGTGACAGTCAATGAGGCACCGGTTGTTGTAATACCTGGACCGTAGATTCCAACTACTATTCCTTTTCTAGAAATGAATTTAATGCACTACGCACGTCCGCTACGCAAGTTAAGAGGGCTGGCTTCTTGCCGCTGCGCACTTTAGGCCCAACTGCGGCTTCAAAACCTAGTTTTTTTGCCTCTGCTAGTCGTTTGTCGATATGTGGGACGTGACGAACCTCGCCAGATAGTCCCAATTCTCCGAAAACAACGGCGTTCTTTTTAAGCTGCATCCCCTTGCTTGCCGATGCTATAGCCATGGCAATGGCCAGGTCAGCAGCGGGCTCTGTAATGTCTATTCCGCCTACAATATTTACATATATGTCCTTATCGGCCAGTGTAAGTTTTGTTCTTCTCTCCAGCATTGCAACTAACAAATTAAGCCTGTTTAAGTTAAACCCACTAGCAGATCGTTTTGGGTAGCCATAAGAAGTCGGATTAACAAGTGCTTGAATTTCCACAAGAAGTGGTCTTGAGCCTTCCATAGTTGCGCATACTACTGAGCCATCAGTGACCTGCCTCTCTTCCAGTAATGCAGCCGATGGGTTATCTACCGGCTTTAGCCCTTCTTGTGCCATCTCATAAATTGCCGCTTCGTTCGTAGATCCGAAGCGATTCTTGACACTTCGCAATACTTTAAAACCACCATATCTGTCACCTTCTAATTGCAGAACGACATCAACGCTATGCTCCAATAGCTTAGGACCAGCTATTGATCCTTCTTTTGTAACATGACCTACTATTATCAC
>CAYGOR010000026.1:0-13837 GCA_964351635.1 uncultured Candidatus Saccharibacteria bacterium | reverse complement strand
CTGGTTAGAAAAAAATTTAATGAAAAGGAATCATAATAATGGCAGGAAGCAGACCAAGAATCCCAACAGACATCGGGACTCCAATTGACGCTTGGAGAAGAGCAGAACAAATCCCGGCTGTCGTAGTAAACGATGATCGCGAAGGAGAAAATAGCAGTACAATACTCGTATCGGTTGGAGGTATCTCCACAGAAGACCAGAATCTCGAACCAACTTCAGCTTTAGACGACGGTAACGTCAATGATGTTGAATTAATTGTGCTAGAAGATGGTTGCGAAGACGACGAAACACATAATCAGCAAGACGGTGTAGGTAATCCAGGTGGTTCATTAACTGAAGATGAGGATATTGCTGAGAAGCAACGGATTGAACAAGAAAGAAATCAACAGAGGGATAATCGTTTGCGAGCATACATGAGGGGTCTACGTACACGCTCAAGCGGTATGGATCGAATAGACTCTAATCTAAATGGGATGGTCGATGCAGTTGATAAGAGATTAAATCAACTTGTGCTATTTACTCCTGTTGATCAGAGACTGTTTGGAGTACAGGCATTAGCAGGGAGTGTAATACGAGAGAGCGTTAGCGGCCACGATCCAGATAATGCTAATCATCCAAAACATATTATTGAAGCTGGTAATGTGTTGGTCTCAAAGCGCGTAGATATTGCTGAACTTGATAGCGAACTCCAAGACCCTGTTAAAATACACAGAGACATAGCCGAAATCAGTGACGTCTTTACAGAGAAGATAGCATCTGGAGCTGGGGCTCATGGAGAAGCTACGGGAAGAGCGATTCTAAGGTCTATAATAGAAGATACAGGTGAGTTAAGACAATCTGTCAGCGAAAAGGTCTTCAGACAACTAAAGGACTCACTTACACCCGAGCAAAGGGGAAAATTCGATTTACGTTCTAAAAAAACATTATCTGATGTTCTAGATAATATAAATGATAACGACGCCTGGAAGTTGTTGCATGAAACATTCGAATCAATACCAAAGCAAAAATCTCGTGATGAGCTTATCAAGTTCTTTCACTCATTAACTGAAGACAATTTCGATGAGGCACAATTAGAAGCAGATTACCTTCGCGACAATCCATCTGCGTTTGCAGGGGATGGTGTATTGAACGATATCATGATGCAGGACTTTAGCACTATGGTAAGAGTTGCTAATCTTACCAAGAGGAAAGATTACGGAGTAGTGCAAGAAGGCACCGGAGTAGGTCAGATTAAAACGCCAATATTCAAGCTTCCTGGTGAGAAGGATGCAATGGATAAATTACTTGAAAAAGCAGGTGATAATGTCGTTAATATAGGCCGAAGGGCAACGCTAATGTTATTAGATGCTAACACGGATAAAACAAATGGCGTAGACGGAGCTATATTAGTTGCAATTTATGCCCCACAGATGCCTGTCCATGATAACGAATTCGATGGATATATGATTGACGATGCTGGACACCGAGTTGAAATTGAGGAGGAGGATGAAGCAACACCTTTTAAAGCTGGCGAGATCACTTGGCGTACAAGACAGTGGCATATTACTAATGATGGATATGCCGATATGTTACGTCGCATGCAGTCACTAAAGGATGATCCTGACACTATTTTTGAACCGTTTAGAAATCCAAGAGAAGCAATCGTTGAAATCTTCCCTCTGCAAGAGGCACTTTTCACAGTTAGGTCAATTGTGGCAGCTGCGCAGCTTACAGTAGAAAATGTTGTAACTAGATTGTTGTCAGAGAGTGCATCTAGATCTACTAACGGTGAGACTACAAACCTTGCGGTGCTTAGTGAGATCATTAATCTAGCAAAAGAGATAAAATTGCCAGAAGACGCGACATCAAAAGGAGTGGATAATCTCGTAGCGAACCTAAGGGATCATGCCATAGAGGTACAAAATACTGTGGATGCAATTTTTGCAAAGATGAGGCAATATGTCGCGTCAGATCTAACTGAGCTACCTGGAATTGGTGAAGATAGGCTTGGAATTGTAGAAACTAGCGCGTCATAGGAGAGAGCAACTCTACTTGGGTCTTACCTAATCAATGCTACAATGCTGGATTTTCCAGCCACTATCACTAGAGTATTCACTTAGATTACCCATGTAATCCTTTACAAGTTGGGCTGGCTGCCTGCCACCTGATATGTCAGGTAGAGGAGTTGTAACGCCGTTAGGGTCCCGAATGATTACTCCGGTAGCTTTATTCCCTGTATAGCCATCATAACTATCACAGTAGACAACATTTATCGCAGCCATCACCCCGTCCTCGTGACTTCCTGTTTTGGCGGCTATGTCAGTTATTTCGAGCATTTCACTTAGTCTACTGCTCGTGCCGTATCTCGCGCCGTTTCTGAGCGCTTCCACGATCTGCCGAGAAGTGCTCTCGAGGTACACCTGGCTAATTTCCGATGGATTTTTCTTATGCGTGATTCGGCGTCCATCGGACAAAATTATTTCGTCTACAAATGTTCCGAGCGATCCGCTATCCAGTGATAAGCCACTTCTCCCTAGTAGCTGCACAGCACCGAGTCCCCTCAAGAACGGGGTTGTCTCTCTGGTACCTACTAGATTTGATGGAACGGCCGGACTGTCAGAGTGCATCCCGTAGGTTTCCATAGCTTGATCAGTAATATCTAGAATTGGTGTGCCGGCTATGGTTTCGTCACGAACAGGTATAAATAAGCCTGCATTTGCTGAATTTGCTAACAGATCTCCAAGTGTACACATGCCACCAGGATTGCATCGTGCCCCAGCATCGCTTAATGAGTAATCCTCTCCTTTTCCATTATAGTTATTCCAGGTAAAGCTAATTGCATCCAGTAGAGGCATATTTATATCGTATCTATTTCCGCTCTCCAGTTCGAGCAGGGTTGCTACGTAGTAGAACTTGTCGCCCGAACCAGTAACGATAGCTGACTGCAAAATATCAATATAAGGGTCATCACCCTTGAAAGGTGATGGAATATAGGCGGTAACACGCCCGTCTTCATCAACATTAAATGCACCAAATTGGCCGTGTTGGTAAGCGGCATCTGCTTTTTGGTAGGCTTTATTGAGTGCTTGATGATCGCGAACGCTTATACTCGTGTTAATCTTCATTCCTTTTTGCTGCTCTTCGTTAAAGTCTAATCCATTTTCTTTTATTAAATTGCGAGCTTCTATCTCCGCTTCACGAATGGCGTATTGTGCCCCAATTGATTCCGCATTACGCGAGTCACCATTTTGAGTCAATGTTTGGTAAGAATGTACATAAGTGTCTACTGGTGTGTTTATCATTGCTAAGAATTTATCAATAAGTTCCGATTGATTTATTAAATTACCGGCCGTGTCATATTTTCCGTACACACGAGCGAATTCGCCAGTCTCAAATATATCCCGTATTATTTCATCACGTCGATTTTGCAGACTTGCCATCTGTTTATCGTTTTCTTTAGGGTCTTTATCACCGTCATAACCGTCGGGTGATTGGTATAGTGCAACAATAGTAGCGGCTTCAAGCATATTGAGGTCTTTAACATTTTTACCTAGAAAAATCTCCGAAGCTTGTGCGACTCCGTATGACCCCCTCCCCATATAGTGAATGTTAAAGAAATCTAGCAGCTGTTGTTCTTTGGATTGGCTTTCATAGAGTGCTGGTGCGCCAACATTGGCTTCCCACCATTTCCGGCGGTAAACGTCAGAAGGAACGCCAGTTAAACTGTGCCTAGCGTTCATCATGACAATACTAGAGCCGCCACGACCTTGTACAAAAGCCTGGAAAAGTTCCGTCCAGTCAGTTCCATCTCTTTGACAATGTCTTCTGTCTTCACCTGCAAATGCCGCTGTAATTAGAAATGGACTAACCTGAGTTGAGAAATCATAAACTATATCTGTATCTTCTTGGCATATCGGAGGGATCTCTGTGACGGTTATAGAATTGCCGGTTACGAACGACATTAAGCTATTGTCTGCAGTGCAGTTAGGCATCTCACTTGGACAGAATGTTGTTTCGACGCGGGGTACATTATCGGGTTTGTATTCCCCAACCTCTCCAGAGCACGCTGAAAGTATTCCTGCCACAGCAATTCCAACAGCGGCAACGCCGCGGCCTCTTAAAAATCGTTGACTCCTAAGCTGCGGGTCAATATCTCCGCTATGTTGCATAGTTTTATAATAAACGGGGTGAAAGGTAAATGCAATATATAATCATATTGCTAAAGCTTCAAATTAGTTAGATTATGTGTAATAATCAGGGATAATAACTATATAATAGTAACCTTAGGACAACGGAGAGTACTAATGGCGATAGGGAAACCAGGAGATGGGGCGCAGTTGCCAGGCGGGTATGAGCACCTGTCTCGATTGAGCCAGCCAGAAACAAATCCCGCGCAAGCTGAGGTAGCGGCTGATTCAGCTCCACTGACACCTCATGCTATCTCGGCTTTCCAAGCCCTACCTCGAAAGATTAGGTATACATCTATCGTCGTTGCTGGTGTGGGCGCAATATTCACATTGGCCCAAATTGGAGGAAGCGGCGGTAATGAGCTTGATTCACGCGCCAGCTCGCTCGATCGTGCTGCTTCAACGACAACGACTGTAGCCAATTTATCAACAGAGTTCGAGCCGATTGAACCGGGTGATGGGTTTACTGTCCAGTCACAGTTAGGCGAGATCGACAGCCATCAGCCAACTAATGCTGAAGACAATAACATCTATATTCCCGTGACTACAGAGGAGCGAATAGCACCGCCGACTACTGAAGCGCCAGTGCATACCGTAGCGGAAACAACAGAGGTAGCTACAACTCCACCGGAAACCACGCCGCCGACTACAGCAGCCCCGCCGTCTACTACAGCTGCGCCAGCACCAACAACGACTACCACATCGATCCCTTGTGAAGTATTCAGTCCGTTTTATCCAATAGATTGTTCAGCTAGTAATGTAGCTATGGAAAAAGGATGGAATATAGGAGGGGTTGCAGCTTCTATGGGGTTTGAAACACTCGACGATCTATTAGCAATTAATCCGCATGTAGCTCGCAATCCGGATTATGTACCCGTAGGCACAACCATATATTTTGAAGCTGGACAGGTTAAAGATGATGATTTTTATGTATTGCCGGAAAATCAATTGGGTGCTTCTGATTTAGTACCACCGTCTAGTCCTGATGGAGAGTTCGATTGTGGGTCTGTGTTAGGGATGATAGTTTCAGCTGAGCCAGGCGATACTCCAGAAGGTAGAATAATTGAGAGGCTGAGAACATTGGGGTATACAGAACAGCAAATCAACACCATGAAAAATTTAGGAATTGGGTTGTATGCATACTTTGGCGCTGATACTTATCGGCCACTTCTCGTAGGAGGCGATGTTTGTGTACCAGAGTCTGAAAAGTCAATCGAAGTAGGGTTTGGACAAAAATTATGAGCTTACTTACAGCAAAAACTTTTAATTTCGGGCCTGAACAAGATCAGGGAATGAATAACGAGAATAGGAATTACTTGAAATCAGTTGGCAATGAGCTGCTTGTAGAGGCACCATTTCACGTCGCCGCTTGGGCAGTAGGCGCTTTATCGCCTATCGTCGCAGTTGCATATGTAGGCACACAAACTGCCAGAGCAGGAAAGAGCCTCTGGGATAGTAAGGTGGCTGCTGATGAAGAGCAAACGATTATGTTGGATGAGGCTATCGAGCATAAAATGGACGAGCGTCTTGCGAAAATTGAAGAGGATAATGCCAAAATTCGGAAGGAAAACGAGTTAAATGAACAGCGGCAGCAAGAATCAAAAAAAGATCACCCAATCCATAAAGAAAGGAAGCCGAAGTACGAAGTTAAGTATGATAAAGATGCCTCTGGTAAAAGCTCAGTCGTAATCCTAGAAGACATGGACGGAACTGGCGCAGACGTAAATGAATATCATGTTCCATTACCGGAAGTAACATCACGCGATGCGCTGAAATCACGTATAGCCTCTGTTGGGTCTATATTACGTGTAACAGTCGCCTCGCTTAGTACTCTTGCGTTATGGAATGGTGGCATCATCTCTATTGTTAACGGTGATGAGGATGCTACCGGCAGCTCTGCTGATGATGGCACGGAGCAAGTAGATGATACAGGTGAAGGTATAGGAGGTAATCCCGCCACATCAGGCGTACCAGCTAATGAGTCTGAGGAATATACCACGTTGTACCATCAGACGGAGTATTGTCCATTCATAACTCCACTCGGTGTGGATGTGGATCCTGACCCATCGCTTACCCCTGTTTACAGGGAGTCAGTCGAAGATTTACAGAGTCATCTTGGTGATGGTGACGAAGTCAAGGAACCAGGCGAGCTTTATCCGTATGAAATAGATGGTATTTTTGGCGATAAAACAGCAAGCGCGGTATATAATTTGGAATTAAATGCTATTCAGGATTCGAGTAGTAACGCCGCTGAAGTAATAGACGTTGACGGGGTTTTAACAACCGTGGAATGTGATTTCATTGGACAGTTAACACCGCCGGGGTATTCGATTAACTATTTTGACGCCCTATTTCAACGTTTCAACTCCTAATACCCAGTCAGTATACTGGTTGATATGTCTATACAATTACAGGATAAATTAAAGGAGCTGCCTAAAACGCCAGGCGTATATTTTCATAAGGACAAATCTGGCGAGGTTATTTATATTGGCAAAGCGGCAGTACTTAAAAACAGGGTTAGGCAGTACTTTCAAAAATCACGAAACCGTGATCCAAAAACCGAAGCTTTGGTCGCTGAAATAGCTGATGTTGAATGGATCGAAGTAGAGACCGAGCTCGACGCGCTATTTCTCGAAGCGGAGTTGATACGTCGCTATTTACCGCGCTACAATATACTTTTGCGTGACGATAAGAGCTTGTCGTACATCCGAATCGATATTAAGTCGGATTATCCAACAGTCACCTTCACTCGCAGGCCGCTAGACGATAGGGCGGAGTATTTCGGCCCTTATCTGCAGACATATCAGGTAAAAAAAGCCCTGCGGCTATTACGCAGAATCTTTCCGTATGCAGTAACCAAGGATCAGGCCACTATGGGAAGCAGATTATACGAACAAATTGGCCTAGATCCAGGTCTAAAGAGCGGTAAAACCGATATTGAGAAATATCGAAAGAATCTAAGGCTATTAATGTCCTATTTGCGCGGGAATAGAGTAAAGATTGCTGCCGAAATCGAACGTGAGATGAAATCAGCTGCTAAGAACCAAGAATTTGAGTTAGCAGCTGCCCTCCGCAATAAACTAAACGAAATACGGGCCTTAAAAAAGCAGATTATTTTCTCTGACAGGGAATTTATGGATATCTCAAAGGACAAAGGCTTGGTAGGTTTGTCTGAGCTATTGAAGATAGAAGTTCCAAAAAGAATTGAAGGCTACGATATATCGCACATGTCTGGGACGGACAACGTGGCTAGCATGGTGGTGTTTACTAGCGGACTGCCTGACAAAGCTTCGTACAGGAAATTTAAGATGAGGCTTAAAGGAAACGATGATTTTGCTCACATGCGAGAGGCTATAACTCGCAGGCTGAGCCCAAAAAATGTTACCAGTTGGGGTAAGCCTGATCTATTTTTGATTGACGGCGGGAAAGGGCAGCTTTCATCCGCCACCGCGGCGCGTGATGCTGCAGGCTACAAAGATATCCCTATGATCGGCCTTGCGAAGAGGGAGGAAGAGATAGTCATTGAAAAAGAGCGCTCTAACGTGAGCTTACATGTCCCTAAATCAACAAATAGCTTCCGTGACATTGTCGTGCAGGAGTCTGGCGATTTCTTGTTAGTTAGGCTTGGTCAGTCGGATGACATCACCAAGTTATTGCAGCGAATCCGCGATGAGTCGCATAGGTTTGCGGTAACGTATCATTCAACACTCAAGTTAAACAGGCAAAGGACAAGCTGGCTAGACGAAGTCCCAGGCATAGGCCCCGCCACCAAACGCAAGCTCATACGGCTTTTCGGCAGTAGCCGTGGAGTGTTACAGGCTCGCAAAGACGAGCTAGAGAAAGCTTTAGGAGTGAATAAAGCTGAGCTTCTTCGTCAATATATTCGAGCCGAGAAAAAAGGCTAAAAATTGTTAACTTGTAGCGATAAATCAGTCAAAAACTGACAGTCAGCGAGCATAAACTGTTATGATTTATTGCAATGAGTAGATTTAATGACAAATTCTTTAAAGATAATAGGAAGCGTTTGGCTGGTAGATTGCCGGGCCACTTCCTGGTTATAAGCGCCAATAGTTTGCTTCAGTCATCAGCTGATTTACACTTTCCGCTGCGCCAAGACAGTAATTTTTGGTACTTAACAGGAATAAACGAACCTGACTTACTCCTAACGATTGATTGTGATAGCGGAAATGCTGTCTTATTCATGTCCGAGCAAAACGATTACCAAAAGCAATGGGATGGGGAGTCGAACTCAGAATCATTTACGCGAACAAGTGGCTTACAGGAAATCAGCTTTAAATCAGCTTTAAATCAGCTTTTGAGTGAAAAGCTTAAGACGAACAAGAAAATTGGCTATCTGCCACCACTTCCAGAGCGTGTTGAGCCTTACGGATTTTACTCTAACCCTGCTAGAGCCAAGCTTAAAAAAGAACTAATTGAAATGGGCTGCACTGAAAATGAGCTAGTAGATATTCGGCAAGAGCTATCTGGCCTTAGGGAAATAAAACAGCCACAGGAAATCGATGCTATTCAGTCTGCAATTGACGTGACTGCTGCTGCCTTGGCATCGGCAAAAAGTAAACTGAGCGAATTTGATACCGAGAAAGATATTGAGCACTGGTTAGTCTCCCAGTTCTATCAAGGCGGTGGAGATGGTGAGGCATTCGATTCTATCGTTGCCAGCGGTCCGAACGCAGCAATCATTCATTACATGAAAGGAAGCGGAAAGATTAAGGACGGAGACCTAGTGCTTCTAGACGTCGGGGCGAAAGTCGATGGATATGCAGCTGACATCAGCAGAGCATGGGCCATAGGAGGAAAGCCAACTGCTAGGCAACAGGAGCTATGGAAAGTGAACCTAGATATCCAAAGCTTTGCTTTTTCTAAGTTAAAATCCGGTGTAATTTTAAAAGAGTATCAAGACGATGTAATTACATATGCCAAAGCTAAATTGAATGACCTAAATTGTTCCATGCATGATAAAGATTATCCGCATATGATTTCGCATCATCTCGGTCTCGATGTCCACGACGCAGGACTTTATAACCAGCCTTTACCGGAAAATGCTGTAATTACTGTTGAGCCAGGTATATATTTACCCGATGAAGGGCTAGGAGTTCGAGTTGAAGATGATGTAGTGATAACAAAAACTGGCATTAAAATCCTCTCCGAAGCCATACCAAAACTGTTATAATGGTTTTCAATATATGAAAAGTGTTCGCGGTAGATTTTTAGTACGCTGGTTTGTCAGTAGTTTTGGTTTGTGGATTGCTGCAGAGCTACTCGGCAGCCAAAGTATAACTTTCGGAGATAGGTTTAGCGCTGTCGTTATATCGGGACTGATACTGGCGCTTCTGAACTCTTTTATAAGACCGCTGATTGTATTCCTGACATTGCCTGCAGTGTTAATAACTCTTGGTATTTTCATGTTAGTTATTAACGCCTTGATGGTTATGCTTGCTGCTAATTTATACGGGCCACTAGAGGTGGACGGATTTGGTGCCGCTATAATGGTGGGAATTATCATAGGTTTGGTAAACTGGTTAGTAAGTATATTACTGGAGGACGATAAGAAATGAGTATTTGGAACTATATCATGGTGATTAGTGCAGTGGTATTAATCATATTAGTGCTGCTGCAGGTTCGAGGTGCTGGGTTGGGAGCAGGGCTCGGCGGTGGCGGTGAAGTCAATACAGTTCGACGCGGGTCAGACAAGAGCATCTTTAATCTGACAATTTTCTTTGCGATAACATTTGCGTTGTCAATATTGCTTGAACTAATTGTTTCATAATTTTTGAAGCTAAGTAACAGTTATTAAAAGGGTGAGAGGGGCTATCTGGCGTGCAAGACTTTAAGCGAAAACTGCATTTGCTGAGACTACGTACGCGCCGAAATATGCGCCGTCAAAGACGCCAGATGGAAGGTGCGGCAACCCAAGCTGATTATTCTATAAACACGCTTTTCTTTAAGCGATTATGGCGATTAAGATATGTCCGAAGGTTCTTTTTTGGATGGACTGCTCTTGTTGTTGCTCTTGCGGTCGGTGCATTGTGGCAGGTAAGAGCCTTAGATCAATTCTACCTTACTACTGTTCCTGCGAACGGAGGAATATATAGAGAAGGCATGATCGGCTCATTCACTACAGCAAACCCGCTGTTTGCTGTTAGCCCGGCTGATAGCTCAGTGTCCCGACTGGTTTTTTCCGGCTTGTTTACACTTGCCCCGAATGGTGAATTAGAGCCTGATCTTGCCAGTGATATTACGGTAGATGAAGAAGGACTAGTCCATACAGTAACACTACGCCAGGACGTAAGGTGGCATGACGGAGAAGCGTTCACTGCAGAAGATGTGGTGCGCACCTACCAGCTGATTCAAGATCCGGAGGTTAGATCCCCTTTAGAGCCTAGCTGGCAATCAGTGACTGTTGAGGCGTTAGATGAATATACTGTTCAGTTCAAACTGCCTAATATTCTCAGTTCTTTTAAGTTCTCTTTAGTTAATGGAATAGTTCCAGCTCATATTATGAACACTATTGAGACTGCGGATTTGCGTACAGCAGCGTTCAATACAATCAACCCGATAGGTACTGGGCCATTTATATTTGATTCAGTGGAAGTAGTGGGCAGTAATGCAGATACGCGTTATGAAAAGGTCACCCTAGAGCGTAATGATGACTACTATTATTCACCTCCCAAAATTGACGGAATGGTCTTGCGCAGCTATCGGGTAGAAGACCCTATGATAAAAGCCTTCGAGAATAAAGAAATAAGCGCTATGGTTGGATTATATAGCGTCAGCGACCAGTTGATAGACAAAACAGAAAATGTCCAGGAGTTCAGTACTCCCACAACTAGCAGCGTAATGTTGTTTTTGAATAACGGCACAGACCCACTAAATAATAAGAAAATTCGGCAGGCACTAATCAAGGGTACAGATACAGACGCACTTAGGGCCAGCGTAAGCTATCCCTTGGTAGAGGCGGATAGTCCATTTTTGAGGACACACTTTGCCTATGATCCCGACAAAGTCCAAGTAAGTACTGACATAAAAGCGGCCAATAAATTACTTGAAGAAGAGGGGTGGAAAAAAGGCGAAGATGGTATTAGGCGGAAAGAAGACAGGAGGCTGTCTTTGCGCTTAGTCTCTCAAAGTCTTACTGAATACGCTAGCGTCGCGGCAGAGCTGCAGAGGCAATGGAAGGAGATAGGAGTGGAATTGGATGCAGTATTGCAGCCGGAAGCCGATATACAATCGGGTGCGATTGCACAGCATAACTATGAGGTACTTTTGTACGGAATTGCACTTGGACCAGATCCTGATGTATTCGCATACTGGCATAGCTCTCAAGCTGATCCGAGAGTTAGAACAAGATTAAATCTTTCCGAATTTGAGAGTGAAGTTGCTGATGAAGCATTGGAAGCAGGTAGGACTAGGTTCGACGAAGCTCTAAGAAAAAGTAAGTATCAGCCATTTCTCGACGAGTGGATAGACGAAGTGCCTGCAATTGCTATTTATCAGCCACGTTTCCTGTATGTAGTCCAAGGCCCACTAGAGGGGTATCGTAGTGGTCAGTTTAATAATTCTGTCGATAGGTTCTATACAGTCACAGATTGGCAGATAAGACGAGAGAAAACCGTTAAGTAGCTTTGGGCGCCTGTAGTTGTCTGCAAATAAATAAACAACATCAAAAAGTAAGACGAAAAAGTTAGAAAATTAGTTATAACGATTTAAACCAGATAACCCTTATGCTAGAATAGTGAAAACAGACGAATAATTCGCAATAGCGAAGAGGATATATGAACAAGATAGCTCATTATTTGCAACAGCATGTAGATGGTGAAGTCGTTACATCTGATGAAGTTTTAAATTACTTCTCTACCGATGAAAGTATTCTTCAGCAGCGACCACTTCTTGCGCTTTATCCTCGTTCGGACAAGGATATACGTAAAACGGCACGTTTTACTTGGCAGCTGGCAGAAAAAGGTCGCAGCGTATCTATGACGGCGCGTGGCAACGGAACGGATCTCACGGGTGGCGCTTTAGGCGACGGAATCATAGTCGCTATGACAGCGCATATGAACAAAGTTATTGAGTTAGACCCAAAAAGCGGCGTCGTAGTAGTTGAGGCTGGTATTAACTTAGATAAACTACAGCAAGTTTTGCAGACTCACGGCCGATTTTTACCGGCAATTTCTGATATTAATCGCTATGGAACTATCGGCGGGGCCATTTCAAACAACGACTCCGGACGTTATAGCTACAAGTACGGTCCTATGCAGGAATATGTCAGAGGACTTAAGGTCGTGCTCGCCAATGGTGAGCTGATTGAGACTGGAAGACTAACAAAGCGTGAGCTCAATAAAAAGTTGGGGCTGGCATCATTTGAAGGTGAAATATACCGTTCGCTGGATAAGATCGTTGAAGATGGACAGACTTTAATCGAACAATTGTCGCCAGTAAACGCTTTAAGCAAGGCTGGGTTTAATATATGTGATGTCAAGCAAAAAGACGGTTCTTTTGATATTACGCCACTGTTCATAGGTGCTCAGGGTTCTTTGGGCATAGTGACAGAAGTAATCCTTGACACCGCTGCCCATTCGCCAAAACCAGTGATGTTGGTAGCTGGATTTAGTAGCCAGGCGAGTGCATGGAAGGCTGTTGAGCGTATCAATGAAATGAAAAATGGACCGGCATCGATAGATTTTATTGATGAAACTTTACTTAATATGATCCAGTCAATAAACCCAGGGTTGCTTAAACCACTTGAAGGCGGCACACCTGCCTCATTGCTTTTTATTGAATTTGATGACGAGTCTGTCCGAACCCGCAAGAAGCTCCTCAAAAAGGTTCAGAAAATTCTCGAAGAGCGAGATGCTCAAACCGTGGAGCCTGAAGAAGAAGAGCAAGCTTCCTGGGAGAGGCTACGTGATGGCGCATCTGTCTACTTGACTAGTAGCAAAGACAAGAAGAAGCCTATACCAGTATTAGATGATGCAAGAATACCATTAGAGCGTATGGGCGAGTTTTTTAATGAGCTGACTGGACTAATGAAAACAGCGAGTATAAATGATTATGCTGTGTGGGGGCAGGCTGGAAATGGCTTAGTTCATGTAGCACCTATGCTGGACATCACTTCAGTAGGTGATAGACAGCGACTATTTAAGCTAATGGATGCATATTATGGGTACGTGTGTAGTATAGGTGGCAACATAGCCGCCGAGTATGCAGAAGGACGATTGCGTAGTTTGTTCGTGCCTATGCAGTTTAAGCCCGATTCGATTGATTTATTCAGTAAAGTTAAATCGGCGTTTGATCCTGGAAATACAATGAACGCCGGAGTGAAATTTGACACCGATTCAGCGAAGTTGAAATCCATGATTCGTAGCGAATATTCTTTAGACCATCAGCATAACCATCTACCTCGCAGCTAACTTCCATTTTTACAGAGGTAGTGATACAATACTTTGGACATTTTGCGCAAGTGCTGGAATTGGTAGACAGGCTACGTTGAGGTCGTAGTGTCCGTAAGGACGTGGAGGTTCAAGTCCTCTCTTGCGCACCACTAGATTACTTCTTGTTAATCTAGTAAAATACAGTTCCCATGGGTGATTAGCTCAGCTGGCTAGAGCACCTCGTTTACACCGAGGGGGTCGGGGGTTCGAGTCCCTCATCAC
>CAYGOR010000025.1:0-13934 GCA_964351635.1 uncultured Candidatus Saccharibacteria bacterium | reverse complement strand
TTTAGCATAACAGGGATTAAAGCAAAATCATAGATGCTGCCATGATGGCCATGCCAAAATCTTCAACAAAACTTATCCTTGAAAGCGGCAATTTAACTACGTTACCAAGACACACGCAGTGGACTTGAGATTTTGATGACAGAGACTTAAGCACGCCGATGCTAGCAATAATAGAAACGACTAGGGCTACTACATGAAGATAGGTTGATGATAGGCCAAAAAGATATGCAGCTCCTATAAGCATCTGAACGAATGGATAGCTGTAGCTATAAGCAAGTGAATGTTTAGCAACAATATCGTAACTCTGAAATCCGTAAGCAAATTCTTTGAGATTAATCATCTTAAAGCTCGAAAAAACTACTAGAAAAGCTCCCATAAGCGCCTCAGTGAATGGCAACAGTTCGTTAGCCCTAATTATCAAAGCTCCAGCTAGAATTACACCCAGAACAGCTGCAAACTTGATATATTCCTTGGCTTCATTGCTTGCTGTGTCGTGCATGTGAACTTCGTGATCGTTATGATTCATGTGCTAAGTATAGCTGGTGCCACTCATCCATAGTCAATTCTTGTGGACGTTTTCCTTGATCGATATTCGCATTTTTTAGTAAAGTTTCTACTTCTACTTTATCTACAGCCAACCCGCCAGAAAGTGAGTTACGAAGCGTCTTCCGCTTGCCTGAGAATCCGGCTTTTATAAGTCTAAAAAAACGCCTTTCATCAACATCAAAAAGTTTTTGTGTTCGTCGTTTTAACACAACTACCTGAGAATCGACTTTTGGTGGTGGCGTGAAATATGCAGCCGGAACCTCTATGTCTAAAACGCATTCAAAATAAAACTGTGCTGTGGCGGCTAAAATACTCATGTCCCCAGCTGTAGCACACAGTCTTTGCGCAACTTCCTTCTGAATCAATAATACTGCCAGCGCTGGAGGATTCATCGTTTCTGATATAGCACGAATCAGGTTACTAGTTAAGTAATAAGGTATATTCGCTACTATCTTGTAACCGACTGGCAGAGATAAGTAATCAAAATTACGAATGTCACCTTCGGTTATTGCAACTTTTTCGCAATTAGCAAATTTCTGGCGCAAGCCTGGCAACAGTTCACTATCGAACTCTAGCGACTGAACTTGAGCTCCAGTCTCCATTAGCTTCTCAGTCAGAGTGCCTTCGCCTGGCCCAATTTCCAATACGTAGTCAATCTCTGATACCTGCCCCGCCTCAACAATAGCACTTAGGATATTTTCATCACGCAGCCAATGCTGCCCCAATTCTTTCTTAGTCATAAACCTACCACCAGTTTTGCGCTAGCCATGCGTTATAGGCGCTAGCCCAACTTCCGTATCTTCCACTTGCATAGCCGCTGCACCAGCGGAGCTGAGTAACAGGATTTGTGCGGTAGTCTGAGCCTGCAGAGGCCATCTTGCTAGCAGGCAGCGACTGGCAGAGTCCGTAAGCACCAGAGTAGGAATTCACTGCGCCTGGTCGCCATCCTGATTCTTTAGAAATAATATAATCTACATATGCATAATCGCTGGAGGCTATACCCGCAGCCGACATCAAAGCTGCTTTATCGCCAGCTACGCTAACACCCGGATTAAAACTAGGTGTAACTATTTTTGTGCCGCGCAGACGCACTTCTGAAACTGGCTTTTTCACTATCACCGTCTGGAGCTCTTTACGTGAGAGTTCTTCGCCGTCTTCGTCAGTAGTAATTTCATAAACCACAGCCTTCACCCCATCTTCACCTGCTTTTTGCACCTGAATCTGTCCAGCACGAATCGAATCATCATCTTTAATATCAACATCATATGGAATAGGCTCTTCAACAGCTTCTGTCAGTATCCCAGGACGATTAACAGCAATCAGCAAATCCGGCTCTATGGGAGCACCTCTTGCTGGCTGCACTTCCTCATCCTCAGCTGGTGAAATACCCTGTTCACTTAAAAATCCCGCGACGTCGTTGGCCGTTGTTCTAACTGGCTTAAGCACGCCGTACAAACTTAGTTTTACCGGCACTGAACGTTTGATAACAAACCTTTCACTTACACCGCTTTCGAGCACTTCACGCTCTTCTTCAGCTGGAGCTATTTCATCTTCAGTTACCAAATCAATTCCTGCATCTTCCGCAATCAAGCGTGGTGACTGCTGGGCAGAAATTGCTGTTATCACCCTATCGCCTTCAATGATTTGAACCGGTCTAGATCGATAGACATTTACCTGTGTGTCGTCTTCGAGTATTAGTTCACTGCGAGCAGGCTCGACAATATCTTCATCAACTAAATTCAAATCTAATCGCTCCATCAATTCGCCTACCGTATCAGCGCGAGTAGTAACGGTTCTTTGTTGACCGTCAACATAAACGTCCACTATAAACGCATCACGCGCTCCCTGAGTTGAACCACCTAAAGCCACAAAAAGAATCAACCCACTAAAGAATAGCCCAACGAAAATGGCCGTTGGCAGCATCAGCGGGTGCCTTAATAAGAAGCGTGGTTTCTGCGCTTTATCAGTTCGCGCAGATCGCTTGGTCTGTTTCTTTACTTGTTTCTTCATAAATTTATAGCTGGCTGTCTGTGATTTGCATGAATGCAACTCTGATATTATAACACTTTAGAGTTGCCTCAACCCAACTGCCACTTCTTTGGCAAGTTTATGATCTTCGAGCTGATTTAATGGAGCCCACTTTGCATTGATTAGCTCTTTTGATCTATTGAGGTTTTGTTCATTTGTTAGCAATAGTGACACGTAGTTATAGCGCATTAGAAGACCCGATTGCCTTAGCACTTGCACATCTTCGTTCAGTTGTTTAAAGTCGCTGACTTTCATTTCCAGCCCCAGTTCTTCCTCAGTCTCGCGTTTTGCTGCTGCCAACACAGTTTCGCCGAATTTTATTCCTCCGCCAGGGAGTTGCCAATAACCAGGACCGAATCGTTTTTGAACAAGGACAACAGAATCACCTGCTCTAATTACTACTCGAACTCTACGAAAGATTGGCGAGTAAATCCAAGTAAACGGCCAAACTAACCAAAATAGTAATCTACCCATGTCTATATTCTACAGCTTCTTTAAAGGTGCTAATGAAGTATCCAGCTTCTTGACGCCTGCCTTCTTGAAAAACACAGCAGCCATGTCACCATCCATCTCAACAATTCTACCGACTCCGAACAACTGATGCTCAACGCTGTCGCCTTCGCTAAAATCGGGACTATATCTTGGCTCTTCATCCGAGTTATCCATACGCTTTGTCCAGCCAGTCTGATCTGGCTGCATTGATGGGCGCACTGCTTGCTGACGATTACCGTAACTACCAAAACTACCAGAAAATGTACTAGTTTCTTGGACAGACTCTGCACTAATCTCTGATAAAAACCTGGCAGGAGGATTATGTTGTGATGAACCGTAAAGAGTTCTAGTAGATGCATGCAGCATGTACAGTTCTTCCTTCGCTCTTGTCATGCCAACATAGCATAATCTTCTCTCTTCCTCGAGTTCGGATTGATCGTACATAGCTCTTGAGTGTGGGAATATGCTCTCTTCCATTCCCGGCATGAAAACGACAGAAAACTCTAATCCCTTTGCAGCGTGCAAAGTCATCAAAGTCACACTATCACCGCTAAAATCAGCCGAATCTAGATCGCTGATGAGTGAAACTTCCTCAAGGAATCCGCTGAGCCCCATATCGTTAAACTGTTTTGCAACGCTCATAAGCTCGCGGACATTTTCTTGGCGCGCTTCACCTGCTGGAGTGCCGTCACTCAAATACTGCAAGTACTCGGTCCGTCTCAGTAGCATATCTATTAACCCTGCCGGTGTTGTGTCATCCATAATCTCGCGCAATCGCTCAACCAAGTCCAAGACGTCACGAAATCCTTCTAGTGCTTTTTTAGGCAGACCTTCAATTTCATCTAGTGAATTTAGCCGTTCTAGTATAGTTGTCTCGCCGCTATTGATAGGCTCGAGGAATCGCTGCAAGCTTTTGGCTCCAATGCCCCTGGTCGGAACATTTACGATACGCTCGAAACTTACTCTATCCGCAGGCTGGAATATGAACCTTAAATAGCCCATGACATCTTTTATTTCTTTCCTGTCATAGAACCGCTGACCGCCTACGATGCGATATGGCACGCTATAGTGAAGAAAAGCCTCTTCTATCGCACGGCTTTGAGCATTGGTTCGATAAAGAATCGCAAATTCACTTAGCCGCCTTTGGCCACCATCTACGCTATTTTTAACTCTGCGAACAATAGTCTCAGCTTCAGCCCTTTCGTTACTGACACTTATGACCTGCACCGGTTTGCCGCCATCAATACTAGTCCAGAGCTTCTTATCGCTTCGCTGTTTGTTCTTGGTTATTACATCGTGTGCACCATCCAGAATTGGCTTCGTACTTCGATAATTCTGTTCCAGTTTAATAACAGTTGTGCTCGGAAAGTCTCTCTCGAACTTAAGTATATTCCTAAAATCAGCACCCCTAAAAGCGTATATCGATTGCCAGTCGTCGCCTACTACTGCAATATTACGAGCCTCATTTATAAGTTGCTTTATCAGCTGATACTGCGCGCTGTTTGTGTCTTGGTACTCGTCGATCATAATGTACTTAAAATGCTTGCGGTACTTGTCACGGATTTCTGGCGTTGTTTTTAGTAGATGCAAAGTTTTCATTATTAAATCGTCAAAGTCCAAAGCGCCAGCTTCGTTTAGAGCTCTTTGATAGAGCGGATAAACTTGAGCAGCGGCTTTTTGGGCTGGGCTACTGGATTTTGATGCATACTCTTGATGGGTGAGTGCTTCATTTTTAGCGCCAGAAATCAGATGACCGATAGTGCGCGGCGGAAACGCCTTTTCGTCTATCATTAGCTGTTTTGAAACTTGCTTTATGGCAGCCTGCCTATCTGACTCGTCGTAAATAACAAAGCTACGCGGCACTCCAATATGCTCCCCTTCGATGCGAAGCAGCCGAACGCAAACACTGTGAAAGGTGCCCATGTATGGAAGCCAGCTGCGATTATTAGGATTGGCACCTAATAACTGCGCAATCCTCTCTCGCATTTCTCGGGCGGCTTTGTTAGTAAAGGTTACAGCCAGTATCTGCTCCGGAAATGCTTTATTCTCTTCAAGTATGTAAGCGATTCGGTGAGTCAGTGTTTTCGTTTTACCAGAACCAGCTCCCGCCTGAATAAGTAGCGGCCCTTCAGTTTGCAGCACCGCTCTTTTTTGTTCGTCGTTCAATCCTGCAGTTAAATCCATGTCTATCTACTCTAACAGATTGACCGTGCGAATTCTTGGCTATATTAAATCGAATGGCAGACTTATACCCAGGTCGATAATTTCAGCGTCGATGAGAGCAACAGCGGCAGCAGCGCCGAGCAATAAGGTGATGATAAAAGAAACAAACAGAACTTTCTTCGAACTTCCGCCATGGTCGCTATGTATTGTGACGAAGTATTTTTTAGAGCTGACCAGTTTGTCTAAATTACCTTGCTTATTATCATCAGCGGGGGCATCTTCTGATGCGGTGTCTTGAACTACTTCATCCTCTACCTGGCTTGCATTGGTATCTACTGCTTTTGGGGATTCGGCTGCAGGAGCTTCATCTACCTTCGGTTGAATGTCAGGAGTGGATGAATCATCAGTCTTGTTCACCTTAACTTCAACGGAATCTACCGCTGCAGCGTCCTTAGACTTGGTCTGTTTGTCGTTTGTAACTGCAGAATCAGTTTCTGAATCTTCATCATGATCTTCGGAGATTGGTGCAATTACTTTTCGGGTCTTAGACGGAGGTTCAATTGGCGTCGCACTCTTAACGGCTTCGTTGTCTTTTACCATCGGGTCATTTTCACCTGAGTGTCCAATTATCATTGGCTTATTGCCGATCTGCTGCTTTCCCTCGCCGGGCTTTGCAACATCCATTACCTTCTTATCGCTAGCTTTTGCCATTATTTTTAGCCGTTGGTTCTTTCTTGCTGTAGCCGAAATGCTACTTCAACTATTTCAGCGAACTTATGCGCGTGTAGACTTGCTCCGCCAATCAAAGCGCCGTCACAGCCTTCAAGAGATAAAAAGGAATAGGCATTGTGGTTATCAACGCTTCCGCCGTAAAGGACACGGACATGAGAGGCTGCTTTAGGACCAAACAATTCTTGTACTTGATTTCTGATGTATAGCAGACTTTTCTGAACATCATCGGGGCTAGCAGGGTGAGGATCATGACCGTCACTAATAGCCCAAACTGGCTCATAAGCTATTACTGAAGCTCCGACTTCACGGCCAGTAAGGTGCATTAACCCAGCGGTTAATTGGTTATGAAGAACTTGCTTTGTTTCGCCAGCTAACTTTTCTGGAAGAGTCTCTCCAATGCATAAAATCGGCATAATTCCGTTTCTAGCAGCTGCCTGAACTTTCTTAGCTGCAATGTCATCACCTTCACCAAAAATATGCCGACGCTCTGAATGACCAACTAACACATAATGAACCAGCTCTCGAAGCATGGCCATGGAAACTTCTCCTGTATATGTGCCCGCGTCCTTGTAGTACCCGTCTTGGGCGCCTAGTCTGAATTTACGGCGATCAAGCTGTACGCTAAGCGGCTGAAGTGTCAGGATATTTGGCAACAGGACTGTCTCGACGCTCTGTCGATTTTCAACTTCCTCTTGCAGTCGGTGTAGAAAATGACTAGCCTGGGATACGGTAAAATGCTCTTTCCAGTTGCCTGCGATCATTATTTTTCGATTATTACGCATAAGCTTATCTTACCTCTTATCTTCTAGGCATTCAACGCCTGGTAACTTTTTGCCACTCATAAGATCCAATGAAGCTCCACCGCCAGTTGATACGTGGTTAAACATATCGTTCATTTTACGGCTGTCGATATAGGCTGCCGTATCACCGCCACCTACAATGCTGAATGGCACGTGACCGTGCTTTCCAGTCAATCCGTCCATGATAAATTCTGTTCCGTGGGCGTAGGGACCGATTTTACCCTGCAGACCTTCAAATTCAGCAATACCCATAGTGCCGTTCCAGACAACAGTCGCCATATTCTGCATCATTCCAGCCACAAAACTGCCGCTAACCGGCCCAATATCTACTATTTTCTCAGACTTTTTCACCCGCTCTGCAAAAGCTGACGGCCTGCCAGGATACGACTCAATAGATGCGATTGCGTGTGATTCCCAATCGACTATTCTTGTTGTCTCAGATTTATCGATCTCATCAGTAACAACTGCATCTTGAGGCAAGTAGAATGTAAACTCACGGGCTTTCATCTCTTTGCGGGCTCTCTCTATAATATCGTGCGCATCATCAATCTCCTCATCATCTGATAAGCTCTCACCAATCTCATTACCTAGCGCTTTCATAAAGGTGTTTGCCATAGCCCCGCCGACAACAACACTATCTGCCTTCTTCAAGAAAATATTGATGATATCAATTTTGTCACTGATTTTTGCGCCGCCGATTACGGCCATTAATGGACGTCTGGGATCTGTCATGGCACCTTTAATAGTTGTCACTTCCCTCTCGAGTAGCAAGCCAGATACTGCTGGTAAGAGCTTTGCGGGACCGACTACAGATGCATGTGCACGATGCGCAGTCCCGAAACAATCTTGAACAAACACTTCCGCACCAGTGGAATCTACAATCGCCTTGGCAAATTCTTCATCGCCTGATTTTTCTTCATTACTATAAAACCTTACATTCTCTAGGAGCACAATCTCTCCAGCTTTCATGTCGGATACAGCCTTCTTCACTTTTTCGCCGATAGTGTCGCTTACGAAAGTGACAGGCATTTTAAGCAGTTCGCTCATGCGCTTTGCAACTGGCTTCAAACTCTTGTTGGAATCGGGCGTTTTTGGCCTTCCTAAATGAGACATTACAATAATCTTGCAGTTTCGTTTAATTAGATATTGTAGGGTTGGCAAACTCTGCGCAATGCGATAATCACTGGTGATTTCTAGCCTGTCATCGAGCGGAACATTATAATCAGCTCTTACTAAAACTGTTTTTCCTGTGATTTCAATATCTTTTATTGTCTTTTTATCGAATCCACCAAATCCCGACATTTTCTTTAAATCACTCTCACTTTTATTGTGTCGGTCGCACCTACAACTCCTGGATATTCACCTGAAGTAGTAACAATAATATCGTTTTTCGACAAAACCTTTTGTTTCGACAGCCAATCAGTTAATTTTGATGCCGCGAATTTACTGTCAGGCCTTACATAACTCTTAATTCCATAAACTAAGGCTAGTTGATTTGCCACCCTTTGCTGTGAAGTTACAGCTACTATTGGTTCATTGGGCCGTAACGATGACACTGCAAGTGCTGTCGCTCCTGATTTAGTTTCGGCAACAATTGCTGTTGCGTTAACGGCTTTTGACAGTGATACAACCGAGCCACAAATCGATTCTTGCGTCGAAAGATTAACACGTTCATATTCATGATCAAAAACTGCCGTTACTGGTTTATTCTGTTCTGCATATTTAACAATTCTTTTCATGATTTTTACCGCCTCTACTGGATGCTTGCCGTTTGCAGTTTCGTCGCTCAGCATCACGCAGTCGGCACCAATTATTGCAGCTGTGGCAACGTCAGAAACTTCAGCCCTAGTAGGCTCATCAGACTCCATCATAGTCATCAGCATTTGAGTAGCGATTATGACTGGTTTCCTGTATTTTCTACACAGTCCAACAATCCTACGCTGTTCTATTGGTACAACTTCTGGAGCAGTTTCTACAGCCAAGTCGCCTCTAGCTACCATAACCGCATCGGTCTCTTTAATTATCTCTTCTATGTTTTCAAGCGCTGATACAGTTTCTATCTTAGCAATGACTTTTACGTTGCTATTTAGGTTTCTTAGAAGTCTTTTTAGCTGCTTTATGTCTTTTGCACTATGGACAAAACTTAAACTCACATAGTCAATATCTTGTGTGGAACCAAAAACAATATCATTTTTATCTTTTTTAGTAATAATGTCATCTGAAAAATCAGTATCCGGCAAATTCAGTCCCTTGCGTTCAAGTAACACGCCGTCATTATCGACGCGAAGATGTATAACACCGTCTTTTACGGATTTGATTGTCGTTTTGACTTTTCCGTCATACAAATAAATTCTCTCTCCACGCTTTACTTTCTTGCTTAAATCATACTGGGTCGGAATTATTTTCGTATCTTCATACACAGCTTTATATTGCAATCTTATATTTTCGTCTTTTTGCACTGGAATAGCGCCTTTGAAGTCACCAAGCCGGATTTTTGGTCCTTGCAGGTCTTGAAGAATGGCCACTGGTTTTCCATATTCAAGTGAAGCCTTACGAATCCAAGCAATCTGCTGCGTTCTCTCCTCATACGTTCCGTGACTAAAGTTCAATCTAAAACCATTAGCACCAGACATGAGTAGATTATTTATCGAATCATAGTTATTTACAGCAGGACCTACCGTAGCTAAGATTTTCGTTCGTTTAAAGTCAGATATAGGCACGTTCGGTGCCTTCTTAGTTGTGTTCATTGTCTATATTCTATCAAGCTTATGCTTATTCGTGTACTTTTTAAGATACTTTGAATGGGTTAGCTAGTTTTAGGTTTTCGTCAATTGATTCCAGCCGCATAAGTTCGTTGTGTTTTGCTGTTCGTTCGCTTCGTGAAAGACTGCCAGTTTTTATCTGGCCTGCGCCTGTACCAATTGCAAGATGTGCAATAGTAATATCTTCTGTTTCACCACTGCGATGAGAAACTATAGTTCGCCAACCGCCCTGTTTTGCGAGTGTTATAGCTCGTATTGTTTCAGTTAATGTACCGATTTGATTTGGCTTAATTAAGATAGAGTTACCTGCTTTCAGGTTTAACGCCCTCTGTAGTCTATCTGGATTTGTCACTAACAAATCATCACCTACCAGTTGCAAATGACCTAATTCTTTAGTTTGTTCAACCCATGCATCCCAATCATTCTCATCTAATCCGTCTTCTATAGAAACAATTGGATATTTTCTAGCTAACTCACTTAAGTAGGTTGTCATTTCGGAGGAGCGTAATTTTCGACCCTCACAAGACAGATTGTACAGACCGTTCTCATAAAATTCAGACGCTGCTACGTCCATCGCAAATGATACGTCTTTACCCGGTTCATAGCCCGCAGATTTACAAGCAGACATCAATAGATCAAGCATTTCATAGTTGTTCTTTACCGGGTATGTAAATCCACCCTCATCACCGACGGCAGTAGATATACCATGACTACGTATATCTTGTTTTAAGGTTTGAAAAATCTCAGACCCGACCTGTATGGCTTCGGCGAAACTCTCAACTGCTCTAGGAATTATCATATACTCCTGAAAGTCAGAGGAGTTACTAGCGTGTTTGCCACCATTTAATACATTCATCATCGGTAACGGCAAGGATATTGGTGGATTATGAGCTAGATCGTTGATGTGGGCATAAAGTAATATTCCTCGACGTTTTGCTGCGGCATGAGCAATAGCAAGTGATACAGCTAGTATTGCATTTGCTCCGAGGCGCGATTTATTTGGAGTTCCATCCAAATCAATCAATAGCTGATCTATCATAGATTGATCGTCCACCATTTTACCCAGTAATACTTTCTGTATTTCTCCATTAACGTTATCTATTGCCTTATAGACGCTCATTCCCCCAAAAGCTGCATCTCCATCACGCAACTCGTGTGCTTCATGTTGACCTGTTGACGCGCCGGAAGGTACAGCAGCTCGCCCAAACACACCCCCGTCTAACTGTACATCAGCTTCAATAGTCGGGACTCCTCTTGAGTCAAGTATTTGTCGCGCTATAATTTTTCTTATTTCCATAGTTATATACTCTCACATTTTAGTATGTATAATAAACTCATAAGCACAAGCTTATATTAAATTGATGATTAATTTTTATGACGCGACCAAGCTTGACCAGGAGCAATTAACTAAAATCCTGGCAAAAACTCAGTATGAGCTTAACTTTGTAAAGGACTGTATCAGTCTAGATAATATTGACCCCCGCTCTGAAATCATTTCGGTGTTTGTTACTAGCACCGTGACAAAAGAGATGATTGATAAGTTACCAAATTTGAAAATGATTGTTTGTCGATCTACTGGCTTTAATAACATCGACCTACAAGCCGCTGGTAAAAAAGGAATCCTTGTAACGAATGTACCGACATACGGTGAAGATACCGTGGCAGAATACACTTTCACGTTACTGCTATCTCTTGTTCGGAAAATACAGCAGGTGGTTTTGGCGCAGAATCAAGACATTAGTCAATCACAGCTCATAGGCCATGATGTTGCTGGTAAAACAATTGGTGTAATTGGTGCGGGGCATATAGGTCAGCATGCGATTAAGATTGCTAACGGATTTTCTATGAATGTGATTGCTTATGATGCAATGCCTAAATACGAGCTAGAGAAAGAGCTTAGATTCAAGTATGTTGGGCTCGATGAATTACTGTCGACTGCAGACTACATAACTCTTCATGCTCCATATGTACCGACTACACATCACATAATAAATAGTGAAAATCTAAAACTGGTTAAGAAAGAAGCAATAATTATTAATACATCTAGGGGCGAGTTAATTGACACCCTGGCACTCACTGAGGCCTTATCTCAACATAAAATTGCTGGGGCTGCATTAGATGTAGTTGAGGGTGAAAGTATGCTTTCTCAGCATGAAGAAGTTAGTTTATTAAGGTCTAATGTCAGCCCAGGCCTACTACGACACAGTATTGAGCTATCGATATTAAAGAAAATGCCTAATGTAATCCTAAGCCCGCATAATGCTTTTAATACCGTAGAATCCGTCGGGCGCATAAACACGACTACTGCCAACAACATCACTTCTTTCTACGACGGGAAAGCCAATAATGTGGTTAAGCCGAAATTGCAGACTGGAAAATTAATCATCTCGCGTCACGCCGAATCGGAATGGAACGCGAGTGGACAATGGAGCGGCATTACCGACGTTCATCTTAGCGAAAAAGGCTTTAGAGAGTCGATTATGCTAGCAAGAGCTCTTCAGTCATTTTCACTACCACTGCAAAAAGCCTATTGTTCACAGCAGATACGTACACGAGAAACTCTCGAGGGTATGTTAAATGCGTCTCAACAGTTTGATATTGATATACAACGCAGTGCTGCCTTGAATGAACGAGATTATGGTGATTACACAGGCAAGAATAAATGGGAAATGAAAGAATTATTAGGTGATGAAATGTTTGATTCAATACGCAGAGGCTGGGACACGCCAATTCCGAATGGCGAGTCACTCAAAATGGTATATGAACGAGTCGTGCCCTTCTACACTGACATAATACTGCCGGAGTTAAAATCAGGGAATAATGTCCTGTTGGTCGCACATGGAAACAGCATAAGAGCATTGATGAAATTTATTGAATCAATATCTGATGATAACATAAAAAACCTTGAAATGATGTTCGGCGAAATACTAGTATATGACGTGGACGAAAATGGCAAAAGCACGAATAAACACGTAGCGCATATAGATTCGCCCGCTCCTAATGCGTAATCTTAAAAGTCTTGCAGTTGCTCTTTCGTGTTAGCTAACTTATTCGTAAAGTCAGTTAGTTTACCTTTAGACGGTATAAACTCATATGCTACGAATTTTCCCTTATGTAGTTTAATTATTGGCGCATAATCACCAAGCATTTCGCTACCAAGTTTTGCGATTGCCTGGAGGACAGAATGGTGTTCTTCGTCTTCCGTTATTCTTATAGCACTACCTTCTAGGCTTAGAGTGATTGGCTTTTTATTACCGACAATCGTTAGTGCTACTTTAGGGTTATTTTTAAGATTAGTGTGTTTTTGTGTTTCCGATTTTGTAAGGAATTTAATTTTAGAGTTATTTGCAACAATATAAAAAATCATTGATGTACTTGGCTGACCTTCATCGTCAACTGTTGCGATAACTGCCATACAATTATTCTCTAAAAATCGCTTAGCATCAGTTTTAAATAGATTAAACATACTAAGCTTATAGTACCACGGCTGATTAATGTGACGTGCTGAATCAGTAACTATCTAATGTGCTCTTGTGTTCTGTTACGATACACATATGAAGATTGTAATGATAGCAGCATTATCGGCTAATGGTTGTATAGCCGATGAAAAAGGAGACGTAACGACCTGGACATCTTCAGAAGATAAAATTTTCTTTAGTAAGACATTAAAGCGATACTCGACTTACTTAATGGGATCTAAAACATACGTTCTACACTCCAAGAGTGTAAGCCCTGGGACACTACGCATTGTGCTGACTACGCAGCCTGAGAAATACGCAGACATGAGTGAAGAAGGACGACTTGAGTTTGTAGATTTAACTCCTGAACAAATGGTCGAAACATACAGTTACTGCGGCGAATGTTTATTATTAGGTGGAGCTTACACATACGAGTCCTTTTTAAAGTCTGGACTGGTAGACGAGGTATACATAACGAGAGAGCCTATAAGACTAGAGAACGGAAAACAGCTAGTGCAAGACAAAGAATTAGATGAGTATCTGAGTGATTTTGAAGTCGAGGAAACACCTCTTAATAATAAAGGCACACTGCTTCAGCACTATAAATTGAAAAAATAGCTCACCTCTGTTAAAATAACTCTCTGACGCGCGAATGGTCTCATCGTCTAACGGTTAGGACACCAGGTTTTCATCCTGGCAATAGGGGTTCGATTCCCCTTGAGATCACCAACTAAACAACGTCACCTCGTGTGGCGTTTTTTAGTTAGTTTTAAAGTGAATCGGACTAACTTATTGCCAGCTGGCAATAGGGTGAAGAATGCCTGTGGCATTCTGCAAGGAAACCTTCACTTGAAAGCTGTGCTTTCTAAGTAGAAGTTTCGGGCCGGCAGAATGACGGTCGATTCCCCTTGAGATCACCAACTAAACAACGTCACCTCGTGTGGCGTTTTTTA
>CAYGOR010000024.1:0-14094 GCA_964351635.1 uncultured Candidatus Saccharibacteria bacterium | reverse complement strand
TTTTGAAAACCGAGACATCCTTAGCCTAAGAGTAGGCAGTCAGGTGGGCTGCACTACACTGCCGATAATCAATCCTAATAATCTGAAAATTGAAGGTTGGCACGCAGAAGAGCGCGGATCAAGGGACTACCGGATCCTTCCCTCTACACACGTGCGCGAGATACTACCTAAAGGTCTAGTTGTCGACGATCATGAATCTTTGACACTGCCTGAAGATTTAGTACGCATGCAAGACATTATCCAGCTGCAATTTGAGCTTAAAGGTAAGTCGGTAAAAACTGACGCAGGCCGCAAACTCGGAAAAATTACCGATTACGTAACTGATGACCAGAGCATGCTAGTGCAGAAGATACATATAACCCCGAATGGACTAAAAAGCCTCACCAAAAACGACCTCATAATAGGCCGTTATCAGATTGTAGAGATTAACAATAAAGAAATTATCGTAAAAGAAGCCACAATTAAATCTGGCGCTAGAGCAATGGCAACCGCCTAGTCTCTAGACCCTAAAGCTTCTTTTATGTCGCTGTAGCTGAAGCCTTTGCTGACCAAATAGGCTTTGAGCTTCTGCTGATCTTGATATCTAGTGCGTGTTTTTAGTTTTTCTATTAGTGCCCGTAAACTCTCGCTGTCATTAGTCTCACCATCTATTAGATCCTCAAGCACTTTATCAGCCACTTCTCTAGATATACCTTTACTTGCTAATTCTGCCACAACTGCTCTACGGCTTTTCTTTTTGCGTAATCTATTCTCGGCGAACCAGCGCGCGAAATGATCGTCACTGAGATAATTTTTATCTATGAATTCTTCTTCCCATGCGGCCGTCAGGTCTTTCTCTGCCTTTTTACGGTACATATAGTCGCGGAATTCGCGCCGTGAATGCGGCCGGTTCATCAGCCACTCCAGGGCGCGCGCTTTGAGCTTCCCTTCATCGGAAAGTTTTTTTAGATGCTTAACCCTGGACTCGTCCAGCTCGTCATTTTTCTTTAACTTCTCCTCTAGCAGCTGATCAAGAGTCAACGAAAAAGAGTATTTATTATCGAGAAAAATAGACACTCGATTCTCATTCTTTACTTGCGCTTTAATTACTGTAATTTTCATAAATACGAACTCTCGGCTTCATAATTTTCGCATTTGTACATACGAGACTTTCATAAGCTCTATGCATTCAACAGTAGCAAAAATGGCTACTGCAGCGAGGCCGATTTCTCCTATTTTTGCTACCTGCTGAGTTAGCTCAAAAGATATATCTACCGCCGTGTTTCCAGTCTGGCGGTCGAAGAGTCCGTCTATCCCTCTGTCGCTAATTGCGGAATCAACTGTTAATACTGCCGACCAAGCGATCGGTGTAAAAATGAGACCGCTTAATGTTCCAGCTGAAGTTGCGTCTCCGTAATTACTTATCTGCTCAATTTGCTCAGCAAGAGGCCTACTATCCAGCCCAACTTCATGACCTTCATTAAGATTCTTCTTTAAGTATCTCGTCGCCCAGCTAATAGGTCTTGGTCTCTTCATTGATTATTATTATGACTTAAAATTGTTAATATAGCAATTAGTTGTGGCCACTGCCTACTCCTCGATTGTGGTAGTTCTCACTTTTTTATCAATTTCCTTTAGGACTTTTGGATTATCTTTTAGATACTGCTTAGCTGCTTCGCGGCCTTGAGCGACATTTTCCCCACCGTAGCTAAACCACGCCCCAGCTTTTTCAACAATTCCCTTTTCAGTAGCTAGATCCAGGATGTCTCCCTCTGTAGAAATACCTTGGTTGTACATAATATCGAATTCGGCTTGCCTGAAAGGTGGAGCAATCTTATTCTTAACTACTTTTACTCGGACGCGGTTACCGATTACATCATCTCCGACCTTAATCTGTGACGTGCGACGTATATCCATGCGCACTGAAGCGTAAAATTTAAGTGCGTTACCACCGGTCGTTGTTTCAGGGTTGCCAAACATGACACCGATTTTCATGCGAAGCTGATTGATGAACACGACGGTACATTTACTTCGACTAATAATTCCTGTTAATTTACGAAGTGCTTGACTCATTAGCCGAGCTTGAAGCCCCATGTGACTATCACCCATGTCGCCTTCGATTTCTGCCTGCGGAACTAAAGCAGCGACCGAGTCAACTACGACAATATCAACCGCATTTGAGCGCACTAACGTCTCGACAATCTCTAAACTTTGCTCCCCGCTATCTGGCTGAGAGACAAGTAGCTTTTCTATATCAACGCCCAAGCGCTTCGCGTAAGCAGGATCTAGTGCATGCTCGGCATCTATGAAGGCTGCAACGCCGCCTTGTTTTTGAACCTCAGCTACAGCGTGAAGCGTGAGCGTAGTTTTACCGCTAGACTCTGGGCCGTAAATCTCGACAATTCGACCTTTAGGTATTCCGCCGCCTAGCGCCAGGTCAAGCGACACACTGCCCGTTGGTATTGTCTCTACATCAATTTTATTTTCTCCTGCCAAGTTCATTATTGAACCTTTGCCGAATTGCTTTTCGATTTGATCCATCGCAAGTCCCAGAGCCTTAGACTTACCTTCTTCATCAGAGCCTCTTGTGCCCATTCCTTTTGCTGCTTTTTCTTTCTTAGCCATTTTAGTACCCTCTTTTAATTCTTATTAACGTGTTAATAGTTAGAACGTTTATGTTTATATAACCATCATACACATGGTCTACTGCAGTAACCAACAACATGTTAAGTGTTAGTCCAGCTACCACTTTTATTCTTCTTTTATCTATCCGTGATAAAATGACGCTAACGGTTATCGATAAATGGGCACCGCTAGGTAAAACAGATATGCATATTGCTGAAGACACTTTGATAGACATTCTAAAAAACAGCAAATCTCTTGAGGATAGCAAGGTTGCTGAGCTCGTAGAGCAAGCGAAAAGTGAGAAAATCGATCTTCAAGAATTGGTCACAAAACAAAATGTTTTAAGTGATTCAGAACTAACCCAAGCTTATGCTGAAGAAATTGGCGTCCCTTTTGTTGAGCTAAATATAAAAGAGCTAAATAAAGAAGTTCTCCAGCAACTTCCAGAGCATATTGCCAAACTTTATAGCATGGTGGTATATGAAGGTTCGGTAGACGATAAATCTGCCGTCCGCAAAGTGGCCATGGAAGATCCGGACGACCTCCAAGCAGTCGACGTCTTGCACAAACTATTCGGACAAAACATCGAGATATCTATTGCATCGCACTTCAATGTATTAGCAGCTCTCGATGCTTACAGAGGTAATATTGGCAGTGAGATAGACAAAATCGTTACTGATGAAGATGATGAGCCTGATGAGGATGGTGAAGTTTCTGAAGAAGATATCGCCGAAGACTCTCCGATCGCGCAAACTGTTAATTTGCTTCTCGAATACGCTATTAAGTCTGGTGCTAGCGATATTCATATCGAGCCACGAAACAAACAAGTTTTAGTACGATACCGAGTCGATGGAGTTCTTAAAGAAGCTAACCGCCTACCAAAGCGCACCTTAGCTGCTCTTGTTTCGCGTATAAAAATCCTATCTAACTTGAAGATTGATGAGAGACGAGCGCCACAGGATGGTCGATTTAAGATAAACATGAATGGCCGTGTATTTGCATTCCGCGTATCCACCCTACCAATAACTGAAGGCGAAAAAGTCGTCATGCGTGTACTCGATGAATCAAGCGAACCTTTATCACTAGAGACTCTTGGATTTTGGGGTAAGGCGCTTGAAGATATCAAGTCTGCCAGTCGACAACCACACGGCATGATTCTAGTCACTGGCCCTACAGGATCAGGAAAGTCGACCACACTGCACAGCGTTTTGCACATACTTAACAAGCCTGACGTTAACATCTCCACTATTGAAGATCCTGTTGAATACAAGCTTGAAGGCGTTAACCAAACGCAAGTAAACCCGATCGCTGGAATGACATTCGTCGCCGGACTTAGAGCACTGCTCCGCCAAGACCCAAATATTATTATGGTTGGAGAGATCCGCGATGGTGAAACTGCTGGGCTAGCCGTTCAAGCAGCACTAACAGGCCACCTTGTTTTTTCAACTCTACACACTAATAATGCCGCGACTTGCCTTCCTCGTTTACTTGACATGAACATCGAGCCGTTCCTGATCGCTAGCGTAGTTAGAGTTGTAATAGGGCAAAGGCTTGTCCGCCGCCTGCAAGCTGAGGACTGCGAAGAATACACTCCAGATGAGAAAGAAAAAAAAGAAATTGAACGCGTTTTTGGACTCAAGTCTAAAGCTGACTGGGATCAAGTGTTTGATCTAGCGAACCAAGCCCGTGAGCACTTCGGCAAACCGAAAAGCAACAAACTAAACTTCTGGAGACCAAAATCAGATCTTGGCGAACATAAAACCGGCTACAAGGGCCGAATGGGCATATACGAAGTTCTGGCGAATGAAGACGAGATTCAGAAGCTAATTGTAGCTAACGGTACATCTGATGAAATACAGAACCAAGCTATAACCGAAGGAATGGTTACGATGCAGCTTGATGGTCTAATAAAGGCAATGATCGGCATGACATCAATCGAAGAAATATTGAGAGTAACAAGAGAATAATGCCAAAATTTGAATATACCGCTACTGGCGAAGATAGCAAACAGCATTCAGGAACACTGTCTGCTGCCGATGAAAATTCTGCGCGCACTGCCCTTTTAAGACTTAAGCTCAAACCAATTGTAATTAAAGAGCTTAAGAAAAAAGGTGGCTTCAACATGGAGATCACCTTTCTCACCAGCAAGAAAGTAAAGAACAAAGATCTTGTTATTTTCACAAGACAGCTAGCAACTATGATTAACGCTGGCGTGCCACTTGTCAGATCTTTAGCCACCATGCACAAGCAAACCGACAGCGAACAGCTCCAAAAAAGGCTGGCATCTATTAGCAAGGAGGTCGAGAGTGGTACTGCATTCGCTGATGCGCTAGCCAAGCACGAAGATGTATTTGGGCCAATATATGTCAATATGGTTCGAGCTGGTGAAGCTGGTGGGATTCTCGACGAGATTCTTAAAAAACTAGCCACCCAACAGGAAAAAGATGCAGCACTGCGCGCCAAGTTTAAAAGCGCTATGACTTATCCAATGGTGCTAGTCAGCATAACTTTCATGGTATTTATAGGCCTAATGACATTTGTTGTGCCTACGATCGGCTCGATTGTAGGAGATTTGTCAGGTGGAGAATTACCGACAATGACTAAAGTTCTATTGAAAGTCAGTGACATAATGATTGCTTACTGGTGGTTAGAACTACTGGTAGTGTTCGGTGGCGGGTTTTATTTGTTTCGCTTTCTGCGTACCTCGAAAGGACGCAGCTTTCGAGACCACTTATTACTGAAGATCCCCGGGATTAAAGTAATCGTTATAAAAATGGCAGTAGCGCGTTTCGCCCGCATTTTTGCCAGCCTTATGACGGCCGGCGTAACGGTACTCGACTCTATAGAGATTACAGCCAAAGCTATTGGTAATACTGTAATAGAAAAAGAACTAATGCTTGCTGCTAAGCAAGTTGCTAATGGCGAGCAGTTCTCGGAGCCATTGTCGAAAAGCTCAACATTCCCACCTATTGTTAGCCAAATGCTTTCTATAGGCGAGGAAACAGGACAGACAGATAGCGTATTGCTGAAAGTTGCCGACTTTTACGAAGAAGAGGTAGATGCAGCGGCCGAAAGTTTAAGCTCTATCTTAGAGCCAATCATGATTGTCGTAATGGGCGTTATGGTCGGGGTTATAGCCGCCAGTGTTCTCGGTCCTATCAGCAGTTTGTCGCAGAATATATAGTAGACATGACTAAAAAGTGCTTGACTTCTATCGACCTTCGTAAGATACTCGTAACCATAAGCCCGATGAAGCGGGTTTTACCTATTAACAACAATTAGGAGGTGGGCTCCAATGACCCAAATCAAAAATAAAATGCAGGCCGGTTTCACAATCATCGAGCTCTTGATCGTGATTGCTATTATCGGTATTCTTGCAACACTTGTACTAACGAACTTCCAAGGTGCACAAGCACGCGGCCGCGACACTGTTCGAAACAGTGATATAAACGCAGTCTTCACGAAGCTAGAAGAGTACTACACTAATAATCAAAACCAGTACCCAGTTGGTACAGCGGTTACTTCTGCGAATGCTAGCACAGTATTCCCAGGAATTGACCCACAATCAGTTGTCGACGAAGACGGTGATGATGTTTCAGTTACCTACACTGATTCAGCAACAGCACCTACTCCTGACCCTGATACAGACACAGAGTACATTCTTGCATTCTACGGATCAGGTTGTGACAACACAGCACCGTGTGAGAAGTATGTTCTCGCTACTTTCCAGGAAACTGGAGATGACATCTTGAAGAACAGCTTGAACTAAGCTTTTCTCTAGAACCACAAAACACCTCGATAATCATCGGGGTGTTTTTATGTTTCAAACACATCTGATGATATACTTTAACCATTAGCGATAATAGATAAAGATTCTTACACCAAGTGGGCATATTTTACAAAGACAAACCAGTATTCGGCTTTGACATCGGACGTAGCTCGATAAAAGTTATGCAGTTCGATCGACACAGTAAAACAACCAGAGTTGTTGCTTATGGTTCGACTAATTTTGATCCAGCGGCATTAAAAGACGGCGTGATTGTTGATCATGAGTTGTTCGTAAAAGCCGCGCATAATTTACTAGAAAAGGAACTGATTGGGGGGATAACTACGTCTAGAGTAGCGGTCAGTTTGCCGAATTCACATAGCTTCAGCCGTATTCTTACCCTTCCAAAAATGGACGATGCTGATATTGCAAATTCAGTAAAGCTTGAAGTCGACCAGTCGATACCTATGCCGATTGACGAACTATATTACGATTACAGTATCGTACAGGAATCATCCGATGGAGAGAGAGAAGTTCAAGTAGTGGCTTCTCCACGAGCAATTATTGACTCATACTTCGAAGCCTTTAGGCTACTTGGACTCGAGGTTGCTTTAGTAGAATCCAACATTTCTGCTGTAACCAGAATCGTGATGCACGCCGAAGAGCATGCCGTTGCGACGTTAATAGTAGACATTGGTTCAACTGCTTGTGATTTAACCGTTTATGACGGACAAGCCGTGCGCGTTACAGGTACAATTGACTGCTCGAGTGAAAAAATAACTGATAACATAGCCAAGACACTAGGAATCGATCGCAATAAGGCTCAGAACATAAAGACTCGCTATGGACTTGAGGTGAGCAAGAAACAAAGTGAAATTATTGATGCCGCTAAACCAGAACTCAATAAACTAGTGAACGAAATTCGTAAAGTCATGCGATATTTTGCGGATCGTGGCCGCGATGGCAGCGGCAATCCGATAGGACAAATCGTTATCCTCGGTGGCGGTGCAAATTTACCAGGACTAAGCAGCTATCTAACGGACAGAACAAGAGTACCAACAAGACTATGCGCTCCATGGAATAATGTAGACTTTGGACGATTACAGCCTCCACATGAGCTAGAAAGCACTCTATACACTACCGCTAGTGGCTTAGGATTAGTCGATATATCGGAGCTGGCGTCATGATTAATCTTCTACCCGCCGATGTAAAGAAGTACCGCCAGTTTGGTCGCCTTAATAGGCTCCTCGTACGCGTATTGTCCGGAATAACATTTATTGGTGTGGCTGCAACTTTAGTCATGCTATCAGGATTGCAGCTAACACGTAACGATGAAAAATTACTGGATGAAATTATCGACTCTAAAACTGCAATATACGAAACTAGCAAAGTATATGACACACAAGCAAGTGAACTAAAAAGCGACCTAGCTACTATCCGTAAAGTTTTCGACCGAGAAGTGCAATTATCAAAACTACTCGTAGAAATAGCTAGTGCTATCCCGGTTAATGTTGAGCTTACTAGCCTGTCACTAACTGGAAATAACACCGCGCCACTACAAATAACAGCGAAAGCTGACTCCCAGGCTCTTGCAGGTACTTTGCGACGTAACCTTGTAGACTCTGGGGTGTTCGAGGCGGCTGACTTGCAATCCGTAAGCTTGCAGTCTAGCGAGGATGGTCCAGACCGATATAATGTTTCAATATTAGGAACTTTAACAGGCGCGGCTGAGCAATTACGCCAAGAGAAGGCTGCTGCGCAAGCTGCTGCGGCAGCCCAAGCAGCACAGACACCTTCTGGAAGCGAACAGGGTCAAGAGTAATGAAGAGAATACAGCTAAATTCACAGACTGCTTTTTACGGACTGATTGCTGCCTTAGTAATCGTATTGTTAGGTGTAGGAGTCATGCTTAACTGGGCTAATAAGCAGTTGCGAGTTCAAGCGGAATCAATTGCAGAAAAACGAGTGGAAGCAGAAAGCCTAGAGCGACAAACGGCTCAGGCACGTCTTTATAAACAAGAACTCGAGGAGCTAGGGAAACTGACGGGAGTTGTCGATGCAGTGCTGCCGGACAGTAAATCACAAGAAAATATAATCGGTGAGTTAATTGACATTGCAGCTAAGCGTGGTTTACAGCTGGAGAATATATCTTTTGGAGGTAGTGCAGATGCCCAAAATCCCGAGACTTCTCAGACAGAAAAAGTTGATGGCTTACCTGGCGTCTTCTCTCTGGTAATTCAAACGCAGATTGAAACAGATTACGAGAATGTGTTGCAGTTTCTGGAAGATCTGGAGAACAACAAGCGGCAGTTTGAAGTCACTAGCTTGTCCTTATCCCCACGAGAAGATGACATTAACTTCATAGCCACTTTATCAATAACAACCTATATAAAACCATGAAGAAATTATCTAACCCACTAGAATCACTAACGCCTAAAAAAGCAGCGGAAGCTTCATTGAAAGTGCTTAAACAGCACACACCGATAGTATTAACTTTGCTGGCTGGGCTAATGATAGGATTTGCACTTTATAGCGTGAACACACTAACCAGCGACACCTCACAGCAAATATCACAAGCCGAGGACGGAACTTTCGAACAACCTATCTCAGGATTCAATATTGATGAGGATTTCAAACGCTCGCTTGAGTCATTGAGCGAAGATAGTGATGTCGTAATATCAAGCAACATAGCAAGCTATAGAAGAAGCGCTTTTAGTAGTGCTACTTCGGAAAGCGAGTGGGTGCTAAATGCTGCACAGGCGCTCGAAGACTACTATGACCTAAGCGATATATACCCAAGAGAGGATCAAATTGTAACCGTGCTACGTGATGCAGCAGTAGATCCAGAAGATAGCGACGGCAATATAATTAATGCACAAAATAGCAGCTACAGATACCAGCCCTCTATCTGTGGAGAAGCAGGTTGCCAGGCGTTCATTGTTAGCGAAAATCTTGGTTCGTCAACTTATCAACTCGGAGAACGTGATATTGTTCGCAGGGCTTGGGTCAACAACACTGCTGAAGCACTGTCAGCGTACAAATACGCCCGTGCTGACGGACTGTACCCAACTGAGGACAATTTAATTAGTTCTCTTACCGAATACTACGATGATACCTTCGACGAAGATTTCATCTCAGAAGATCCTAAAGGCAATGAGGTGAACACAGATGATAGCGGGTACTCATACCTTGGGGTTGACTGCCTCCAAAGTGGATGCCAAAACTTTGTGCTTAGGACCACATTTAAAGATGGCGCCCTTTACTTCCAACAGAGCAATTAGTAGCAAAGCCTCAACGAGAATTCATCAATTTTTCACTAGGACCGCTAGACTGATTTAGTACTTCTCTACCGAGTGGCTGTACGCTTTTTTGCTTGTCATGTGCTGCAGTTTTTTTCATTTGTCCTAATAATTTTTCGCGGCCATCTAATATTATCTTTGCGTAATATCCGGGTCTAGGGCAATAAGTAAAATTAAAGTTTGCTTGCTCTCCTGCTGTTTCAATAGTAAGTACACCGAAACCAAACATAGTGGAGAATATACCATCCTCTAGGGCTGTCACATCCTCGACACTATAGAGGTTAAGCTGTGATGTCTTACGACTAAACAAGCCGCTTTGCAGCACCTGTGTTATGTTTCGGTCTGTAATTATTAACCTATTCTGCCTGTAAATAAATGTTCCAATACCTATAACCAAAGCGGCAAAAAATAGAACAAAAACACCGAAGATACTTGCAATCGTGATACCTTGGTCAACATCTTCTAACACTACAGGGAGAAGAAAAAATGGCAATATGGCGGCTATTGTCATTCCAATAATGACCTGGGTGTAAAGAGCTATGAGACCAAAGCTATGCTTTTGAACTTCACTCAGCTTTACCTCATCAGCATCAACGGCTGACATAACATTTTTTCTTGTTCGATGTACCATTAACGGTATTATAACAGCTTTTCCTGAGGTGAGCTGTGGCCATTATCACTCTGGGGCTTTGACTTACCCAGGTGTTTGTATGCTTTATGGGTGGCTTTTCTACCACGCGGTGTTCTCTCCAGAAATCCTATTTGCATAAGGTAGGGCTCATAAAAATCTTCGACGGTGCTAATTTCATCACCAAGTACAGCTGCTAGGGTATTCAGCCCTACGGGTCCACCCCCATGATTATCAATAATTGCGCTTAAAAGCATACGGTCAGCAGGATCCAGTCCATGCTCATCGACTTCTAGTAGCTCCAGCGCTCCGTTAGTGATGGCAGTGTCTATGATGCCATCGCCATTCACGTCCGCATAGTCTCTCACTCTCTTAAGCAACCTGTTAGCGATACGCGGAGTTAGCCTGGATCTCACGGCCAAACTACTTGCAGCTTCTTTCTTTATATCTGTCTCAAGCAATTTGGCAGATCGCTCTACAATTTGTGATATTTCATCTGGCTGGTAGTACTCTAGCCTATGAAGCATGCCGAACCTATCTCTTAAAGGTGCCGCTAAAGCCCCTGTTCTGGTGGTTGCGCCTATTAATGTGAACTTAGGCACATCTAGTCTTAAGCTGCGTGCGCTGGGGCCCTTTCCGAGCATAATGTCTATCGCGTAATCTTCCATGGCACTGTAGAGCACTTCTTCGACAGACCTATTTAGCCTATGAATCTCATCGATAAACAACACATCACCGTCACCAAGATTTGTTAGAATACTCGCTAAATCTGCTGCTCTGTCTATGGCTGGCCCGCTTGTCACTCTAATCTGGGCGTTCATTTCGCGGGCGATAATATTGGCTAATGTAGTTTTACCCAGTCCTGGCGGACCATAGAGCAGGATGTGATCAAGTGGTTCATTGCGTTTTTTAGCAGCGTCAATTGACACCTGCAAAACCTTTTTTATCCTCTCTTGCCCGACATAATCATTAAAAGACGTAGGACGTAGAATATTTTCTATACGTTGTTCGTCTTGTGAGCTTTCATCACTTTCATCTAGACCTGGATCTACAATTCGTTCAATCGCCATTATTTATTCACCTTGTAAGTAATTTTAACCCTGCCCTTGGATAATTCTTCAACTTTCTCAGTCGTAAGTTTTACCTCATATTCACCACCAGCTAAAAAATCCCTACCCCTTCCAATAATATATGGTTCAAATGTAACGGATATTTTGTCTGCTAAATTACTTTCGATGAACGATTTATTAAGCTTTCCGCCACCAATCAACAACAGTTCTTTGCACCCTGAACGTTCTACATAATCGATAGCATCCTCAGGTGAGTTAACAACTGTGTAGCCGGTTTTTGCTTCAAAATTTTTATTCTTAGAAACTATTACCTTATGTCTACATTCAACATTATCAAAGTTGTAATCTTCATAAAGTTTTGTTACTAATTCATAGGTTTCTCGGCCCATCACGATGTTTCCAGCCTGTCTTGCTCTGGCTAAGAAATCATTCCAGTTTTCTGAAGACAGCCAATCTTCTTGCCCATTTTCTCTAGCAATCAAACCGTTGGGCGACATCGCCATTTCCAAAGAAACTATCATCTTCGTTCCTTTAGCGCCGTTCGAATTCTCTCATCTGTGCTAAGCGCACTATCTACTCCGCGGAGCATCTCTGCGGCATCTTGCGGGGTGTGCCCTAGAGCGACGAGCGCCTCTACAGCTTCGTCTGTCATCGAGGCGTCTGATAAGAAGTCTGTTGCTGAATCGCTAGCCTCTAAGCCAACTTTGTTCTTCAAATCAACGACTGCTCGTTCGGCGACTTTTTTGCCAACACCTTTAGCAGCAGTAATGAACTTTGTATCACCTGAAGCTATGGCCGAACGCACTTGTCCTTCCGACCCAATGTTCAAAATCGCCATTGCCGCCTTTGGCCCGACGCCGTTTACACTCGTCAGCAAGTCGAACAGCATCTTTCGGCTTTTTACGGAGAATCCAAATAGATTGTGGGCATCCTCTTTTATGTGCTCAGCAACGAACAAGTCAGCCTGAGAGCCAACAGGTAATTTAGACTGCTCATCAACGGGGACTAAGACTCCATATCCAACGCCGCCGCAATCGACAACAACAATATCACCATCGTGTTCTATAATTTGCCCTCGTAATCTAGCTATCATTCTAATAACAGTTTACATCAATCACCAAGTCCATAATAGACAAGAGGTATTTGTGCAAAAGCTGATTTAAATCAGCTTTAACTCAGCTTTTATTTTTTACTCAAAAAATCTGGCTGACCTAGATGTGTTAATGCCACAGCTAACGCGTCGGCTGCATCGTCTTGTGGTCTTTTATTGAGACCTAGTTGGACCTTTACCATTTCTTGAATCTGCGCTTTTTTAGCGTGCCCATAGCCTGTCATAGCCATTTTTATCTCGTTCGGTGCATATTCATAAATCGGTATCTTTGCCTCTGCCAGTGCCAGTAGTATCACACCTCTCGACTGGCTAACTTTCATGCCAGTAGTCACATTTTGCACGAAAAATAATTTTTCTACTGCTGCAATATCAGGCTGAAATTCTTCGATTAGTTCTTTCATACCCTCATACACTTCCACTAATCGACTTGCCGCCTCATCGCCAACCTTCGTCCTGATTACCCCTCCGCCTAACATCTTCGGCTTTCTATCAGCCTGTACGATTCCAAAGCCGATAATACCGCTTCCTGGATCAATCCCTAGAACTTTCATGCGAGATTTGTGTAAGTGTTCACTACGTCGTCCAATTCCTCTAATGCGTCCATGAGATTCATGACTTTTTCTTGTTTCTCGTCGTCAAGCTCAACTGTTGTATTTGGTTCATAGCTAAGCTCTGCATCGGCAATCTCAAGGCCAGATTCTTTAATTGCATCACGAACTTTAGCGAGGTCGGTCATGGCCGTGTAGACGATTATCTCCCCATCCTCCTCTTTTGCATCTTCAGCTCCGGCATCTAAGACAGTTAGGAGCGCTTCTTCTCCGCTAGCTTTAACTACAATCACTCCTTTTCTGTCGAACTGGAACGCAACAGAGCCTTTTTCACCCAGTGATCCGCCCCTTTTAGTGAAGACTGTGCGAACCTCAGGATAAGTGCGATTAGTATTATCAGTGGCTGCTTCAACGATAATAGCCACGCCACCAGGACCATACCCTTCGTAAACTACTTCTTGCAGCTGAGCTGCAGACTTATCTTTAACACGATCAATAGAACGCTCAATGTTGCTGTTTGGCATGTTAGCGGCTTTCGCCTTATCAATCGCCATAGCTAACGCAGGATTCATAGTTGGGTCTGTACCTGCACGCGCTGCTAAGGCTATCTGATTACCTATTCGTGTAAAAACCGCTCCTCTTTTTGCGTCTTCTATAGCTTTACCGCGTTTAATTTTTGACCATTTGTTATGTCCAGCCATTCAAAAGCCCTCTACCAGTTAGTTATTAAGAGTTATATCTGTTATTTTATCACAAGGTGTTGACTTTACCCCTGTTTTCAGTTAGAATTACCCCTGTTTCCTCGCTATTTTTCGCAAGAGAAATCAGCAAGCGAGATTGCCCGTTATCGCTGATCGATTTATCCGAAAAGCTACTGAGTAAAGTTAACGCTAAACTCGATATATATGGGCCCATAGCTCAGTTGGTTAGAGCAATGGCCTTTTAAGCCATGTGTCCTGGGTTCGAATCCCAGTGGGCCCTCCACAAAGTAAACAGCTCATCGTCCTGCGATGGGCTTTTTGCTTTATTGACGTAGTCAGTAGGATTCGGACCCAGCTGCGGTTCGAT
>CAYGOR010000023.1:0-14145 GCA_964351635.1 uncultured Candidatus Saccharibacteria bacterium | reverse complement strand
AATGCTGCATCAACTACTCTGTTCATGTTCAACAGAGGCAGATTAGATTGGGTCAACTCACAGCTTAAGAAGTTCGGCAAAAGATAGACTTGCAATATAGTATATTGTGTGCTATAGTATAGTTAAGAAAAGTGAGGGTTCGCTATTCATGACAGCTTGTTGTGAGAGGGCGGACCTTTTTATTTTCAATAAAAATATAAGGGAATTATTAGTGTTTACGTTTATAGTATCTGGCTATATTCCAGGGACTGACTTTCAGTTGACCTTTGGACTGTGGCTAAATGTCATTTTGATTATAGTTGCAGGTGGCTTACTACTCCGCCTTGCAAAAGAATCTGATACTGATACAAAAATTTTGCTCGATACTCTGCGAAGTTTAGACGGACGACGGCTACTTCCTAACAAAAAAGACTGACCGCTTTTACACTAACTTTCATTGAATTCCGGTTCTGGAATTATACTTTCGACATATAGTTGAAGTTCACTAAGTAAATATTCCTGATCAGGAGTTAACTTCCTATCTTTAGCAATTGTCTGCATGCGCTGAGAAAATTTCGCAACTTTACTGTTTTCGCCGCCATCTAGCAACTGTTTTCGCCTGTACTTTTCCCAGGATTCTCGTTCTTCAGACGTTAGCGAACTAAGATAGTTCCTAGCTTTGTAGAGAGGCAATAGAGCTCGTAGGCGTTTACTCTTTAATTTAGGGGCCAAATCCATCAGCTTTTCTGGCTGGGCATGCCGAACTTCGGCTAGCAAAGACTGCTCCTTGTCTTCCCAGAAACCGTCATAAAGCTGTGAATCAACATGAGTATCTAAAGGTAGCCTAGCTTGCTGCTCATTTTCTAAAATATCAAGTGCTTGCTCAATCTTGGCAGCAAAATCATCATTTTCCTTAAGAAGCCTAAGATGACCCATGAATTTATTGCTATATCCGATTCTTTTCTTGCTAGCATCATCTAATACTGCAAGCGGTGCTAAGGCGGGACAATGGTTGTACTGCATTGTCTTAACTGGCAACCTCTCCAAATCATCACCATATCTAACAGCCCAATGCTTTGCCAACTCATCGGCTGTTTTATCTAGCCATTCACTCGGATCGTGCCTTAAATCATAGACTATTGCAGCATCTCTTCTTGGGTGCTTCATGATGGTGTGAACAACAGTGGTTTTAAGGAAATCACTGTCGTATCTACCAGATGTATATACAAACGGCTCACCTGCTTCGGCAAGCTTTGCTATGTCACGTTTTCCGCGAATACCTACTAGGTATTCAAATAGCTTGGGCTGAGATTTTTTGAACGCCTGCGCCAACTGAATAAGTGCAATTACATCACTAAGGGCATCGTGGGCATTATCATGATCTAGCCCGTTCTCCTTTGCCATGAGCTCAAGTTTTACGGTTGGCTTTCCTGCAAGTTCAGGCCACTTTAATCCTTCAGGACGCAAAGCTCTCATCATTCGCATCGGGTCCATCAAATCCCATCGGCTACGCTTATCTTTCCAGTGCCACTGATAAGGATCGTGAAAAGTACGATAATTCAAGTAACGCATAAACTCATCATCAAATCTCAGATTGTTATAGCCTATGAACACAGTTTCAGGAGTTGCTATTTCAGAATTGAAATAACTAGCCAGCTCCGCTTCTGTTATGCCTTCTTCATTTGCTTTTTGAGGTGTTATTCCGTGCACCAATATAGCATCGGGCTCAGGCAGAATATCATCAGCCAATTTTACTAAAATGTTATCGGGGTCGCCGATTGGTTCAAGATTTTCATTTGTTCTTTGTCCGGCAAATTGCATAATTCGGCCTGTGCGTGGACTTCCGCTTGTTGTCTCTAAATCATAAAAATAGAAAGTCATGCTTACAGTCTATCAGTCATTGCTTGAGCCAATGATCTATATATTCTTGAATATTAAATTTTCGCTGGAGCCCCTGGTAATTCATATATCTGACTTTGCCGAAGATGTCTCTCTCTGGCCAAGCTCTATCATGTACTCCACAAATAGACCACATAATACCTGCATACCCATTTGGATCACCACCGTCTAGACTATAGCTATCGTTTAATTTTATAGCGAATTTGATTGCTTGTTCTGCATCACTAGTCCACTCTTTAAGCTTTTTTGCCCAGTACATACGCATATAGCCATGCATCTTGCCTGTTTGAATCAACTGCATTTGAGCTGCGTTCCAGGCTTCGTCGTGAGTACTGGCAGATTCAAGCTCTTGATAAGTGTATATGTGCTCTCTGGGATCTGAATCATGCTGTTCTATAGTTTGTTTAGCCCAGCCATCCGCACCTTCTAGCCTATCGTAGTGCTCCTCGAAATAGCAGAAATTATCAGACAACTCTTTTCTGACAATCAATTCTTCTAGAAATGTATTGATGCCCGCCATCTTTATCGAGTTCGTATTCTCTGGTTTTGGCATTTTGCTAGACATGCTTATATGTAGCTCGTGGTCCGAGTTGTTGGCGACCATATGCAGCTCTAATGCCACCCTTAGCGATGATAATTGTCCAAAGTGTAGGTAAGGGCTTAGATTTGACTGCGCATCCACAGAGGGGTCATTACGAGCTATCGCATACTCATTAAGACCGTCCTTGATGAACTTTTTTAATTTTAAGGTTGCTGCTGCCTCTCCGCTGTTAGTATCAATCGATATATTCGACGGCTTGATGTCATTTAAAACCTCGTCAATCCGGGCGTTCAGTCTCTTTAGCGGTTGGACTGTGCCTGGCCAATCGTGCGGATGTACCATAACAGTGGCTGGCTCGCGTAAATACGTGGAGAAGTGTTTATGAATTTTAAGGCGCATAGTCCTAGCCCCAATTTCTCGTTTATCACTCGCAGTCCAAACAGGAATCATGTTATGGGTATCAACTACTGAAACGGAGGTTGTATCTACAAGAGGACCAGCTTTCACGTAATCTAAAAGCTTTTCCTGCAATTCGATTGCTTCGCGCAGCGGCGAAAAATCAAAAAATACCGCGTCAGGTTGAGTGTGATGCAAAACTCCGCTCAGTCGCTCAATCGGGTCACCAATCACCATCATAAAAGGTATATTGAGCTTTTTAAGTCCACTCTCCACATGATGTAGTCCATCAATCATGAACTGGTAATGCTCCCTGCGCCTATTCCCTGACTGCTGACGCAAACAAAAAACCACGGCTAAGGGCAGCTCTCTAGAAACAGCATGCTTCTGAGCAGCCAATAGTGCATGATTATCCTTGATTCGCTGATCACGGCTCATTACATAAATCACGCACTTCCCCTCGCCCTTGGCGAGTAGCAGCGATTTCTGGCGTGTCTCTAGTAATTCGTCATCGATTTTGCTCATCGACTAATAGTCGATCCAGTCTTGGTGATTATCGCCAATAAAGATCCTTACGTCTTCATCAGGTAAATCCATCTTCTCGATATGCTGCATAATGCCCATTTTTCGCATGATATCTCGTAATCGTCTAACCGCATCTTCACTCTCAAAATCTGTGCGAGTCCCAAACCTTTCAATCTTTTTGCCAGTAACGTACACCTTATTTTTCTTCAGTGTCACTTCCCAGCGGTCTCCTGGCTCCTCATCAATTGTAATAACAGGGACTTCATCTTCTTCCAGATTTTCGGCTGCATCTCTAGCTGCTTTAGAGGCTGATTGCAGTTCGTACAAAAGTGGCTGTAGACCGCTACCAGATAATGATGAGATCACATGAACTTTTTTAGTTTTGGCAACTTTCATTAAATTCTGAACTTGGTCTGCGACGATGTCTTCGTCTAGACCCTCAGTTTTAGTTATTGCCACAAACTGCGGTTTCGTACTCAAGTCGACTTTATAGTTCTTGAGCTCAGATTGAATAGTTTTATAATCTGCTGTTATGTCGTTCGAGTAGGCATCAATCAGGTGCAATAGGACCTGAGTTCTCTCTACATGACGTAAGAAATCATCACCAAGCCCTCGTCCTTCGCTTGCTCCGTCGATAAGACCAGGAATATCGGCAATTAGCAGCTCGGATCCTTTTGCCACCTCGACAACTCCGAGATGCGGGTTTAGGGTTGTAAATGGATAATTAGCTATCTTCGGCTTAGCATTAGATACTCGCGCTAGAAAAGTACTCTTGCCAGCATTAGGCAACCCAACCAATCCAACATCTGCTATTATCTTCAACTCTAGCTCAGCATCGAACGATTCCCCGGGCTCACCTTTTTCAGCTATGCGAGGGGCCTGGCGCACGCTAGAAGTAAAGTGAGCATTTCCGTATCCACCATGGCCGCCAAGTGCTATTACTTCTCGCTGTTCGTCTTCAGTAAAATCTGCTATTAGCACACCTGAGCTGGTTACCTGTGTACCAATCGGCACATGAATAACTAAATCTTCACCACTTCTGCCATGTTTTTTCTGATTAGCCCCGTTCTGACCATCTTCTGCCTTTAACTCCTTAGAGTTACGAAAGTTAGCTAAGGTATTCGCGTTTCGACTAGCTACAAAAACTACATCTCCACCCCTGCCGCCGTCTCCACCATCAGGGCCACCTTTCGAGAGTCCTCTCTCATGGCGAAAAGACACTATGCCATTCCCGCCTTTACCAGCGGTTACCAAAATTTGCGCGTTATCTACAAACATCTACGCTTAAGTATAAAGTGTTGGTCTAAGAATTTCTAACTGATTAATAGATGTATTGGTAGGCGGCCGCTTGAGAGGGAGATAATACTCGCTGAGTAATACCATTCCAGATTGGATAATTCATATCACTTACGAGAACGCTGCCATCAGGCAGAACGTCCTCTACGAACGCTACGTGACCGTAGTAATCACGGGGTGGATGCCAAATAACGGCATACTTTTGAGGCTTACTGCCAGTAGCTAAGCCTGCCAATTGAGCGCGTGCCTTCCATGTACTTGCGTTACCTAAATTCGCTGGTATAGGTTTGCCGACCTGAGCGCGGCGATTAGCAGCGTGCCAAGTGCAATATCCAAAGGAGTATCCATTTCCGCCGTAACTAGCCGAAAATCCATATCGAAAGCCGGACACCGAAGCGAAAGAATTTGTTATCGCAACAGGTGCTGGCACTTCACCATCTGGGATCACTATTTCTTGGCCTACCTTCAGCCCAGTAATTTCAGCGTCATTGAAAGCAATAATCTTAGCCCTACTAGCGCTGTATTTGTCTGCTATAGACTGAGCGGTATCGCCGGATTTCACAGTATATACAAAACCATCTACAGGAGGCACTTTCAGTTTCGCTCCTGTATTGACAGAATTTCCTGATAAATCGTTAGACCAACGCAACGTTTCAGCTTTTATGCCAAATTTTTCAGCTATAGAAGATATAGTGTCGCCCTTTTTCACCGTATACTCTTTTAAGTCTCTGATTGACTTCAAATCAGTGCGAACAATTTGCGGCTTTGCTACCACCTGTGCATCATTTGGAACGATGTCCAGCTGTGTGTTTACGGAGTCGGCATTATTGCGCACAGCTACTGCTTGCTCTAGCTGGACTAATTCAGCAACGTTCGTCGCTATATCGGCACCAGAGAGTGTATCCAACGGACTAGTAAGCTCAGATTCGGTCGTTAAACGTAAGGTAGCGTTCTGAGGTGCACTATCGCTACCGCGAGTGGCAATTACGAAACCTACGATTCCAACCACTAGCAGCAAATTTATACTTAACAAACCATAGCGAATAATGCGCTTTTTACCGCGCATATACTGTCGCTTAACACGTTTATTTACCTCAAATGAAGCCGATTTAACTGAATCAGCCGTATCGTTCACCCGTTGAGGCAATACCTCTGGAAGTTTACGTGTGATAGTGAGTTTCTCCTTAAATAATGCTTTTTTTCGTTCCAGTGTTTGCGCCCACCGTGGTATATCGTAAAAAAGCTGTAGTTATGATAACAAGCTTAAGCGTGACTTGTCAAGTCTAAAATATATGTTGTTGTATAGCTATACACCTCTGTTAAAGCTGGCAGAGCTCGACACAAAACTCGCGAGCCTTCTGTTCGTGTTCTTCAAGCGTGAAGGAGAATCTTGTTATTCCGTCGTCACCGGATACAAAGTACAGATACTCTGTATTACTTGGTTTAATTACAGCATCGAGTGAACTGGCACTAGTGTTGCTAATCGGACTTGGCGGGAGTCCTAAATTTGTTCTGGTGTTATACGGAGTTTCCGCAAACACTGTTTCATCAACTCCTATCAGAGAAGCTCCGTAGCGCGCTGTCGGGTCTGAGCCAAGCGGGATTCCCTCCTTCAATCTTTTCAAAAAAACCTGCGCGACAATGGGTTTGTCATCCAAATTACTGACCTCTTCCTCAATGATTGATGAAAGTATTATGCCTTCATGTACAGTTAAGCCCTGCGATCTTATTCCAGCTTTTCGCTCTGGAGTGAGCAGTAGTGCCATCTGGTCTAAAGACAGCCTAATGACCGATTCCAACGGAGTGCCGTCATCAACGAGAAAACTCTCAGGATACAAGTATCCTTCAAGCGTACCTTCAGTAGGTAAGCTCTCCAGTGCAGGATGATCCAAATAGTTTGAGACTTTTAGAGCCTCGTCTACTTCCGATTGACTATACCCTTCGTCAATAAAATTCTGTCTTATCTGAGATAAACGCGAAGCCGGCAGTATAGTCACCAGCTTTGTAGTAACTAGTCCTTCGCTAAATAAGTCCTGCAGACTCCTTACAGACTGACCATCATTCACTTCATATCGACCTGCTATCAACTCAGAGCCGCTAAGCCTGGCTTGTACACGATAGGCCAGTGCAGACTTTATGATGTTGCTAGCCTCCAGCTGAGAAGCGACTGTATCCTGCGTAACGCCCTCACTAATCTCAATTATTTCAATCCTAGACCCATCGCCAGGCGCGCTAAGTAATGATTGAAACCACATCCATGATCCTAGTATTAATAGAGGTAATACGGCCACAGTGATGATTAGAAGTTTTTTCAGTAATTTCGCTACCCTATTTTTGCGAGGTTTTCGAAACTCAGATTGATACACTTTTGTGCTCGCCCCTTTCGAATATAGCAATAAAATCTTCGAGTATTGCAGCCGCAGCCATCGCATCGCGTGACACTCCAGGAACTGCTCTCTCGTCGGCAATTTTTGACGTTCCTACTTCATCTATCATGTAAAATTCTAGGTCACGGAAATGCTTTTTCAAATCGTTGATTACGCCCCTAGTATAGTTTGACTGATCAGTTTCCCGTGAATTCATGTTTAGAGGCATGCCAACTACAAGCGCAGCTATGGAGTGTTCGTCTATAAACTCCTGCAACTGTAGATTAATGTCTCCGGTCATGTCGATCAGTCCTAGTGCCTCCGGTAGCCGTACACTCAAGTTAACTCGAGCAACACCGGTTCTCTTTGTGCCAATATCAAGCCCGAGTACGTTTGAGTTGCTACTAATCATCTGACTCAATAATAACAACTGTGATTTTATCAGCACTTTTCGGAGTAGTAGTAACCCATAATGGTGCATACTCTACTGATACTTCTTTGACACCTTCGCGGGCTTCTAGCTCAGCCTCGATATCACCGCGCCTTTTACCAGCAATCTGCTCAGCAATCAAATCTGTGTTAAAAGTCTGCCCTAGCACAGCAACAGTTTGCAGTCGCAGAACTTGGCTTGAGCGGTCATCACTATTAATGACTTGTATCACTGCGGAAGAACGACCATTATCTCGTATATTCTCATCCTCACGAATCAGTGACTTTTCATCACGCAGTAAATCTTCCAATAGTGCGTCTATATCCTCTGCGTTTATACCTAGCATGCTGTAGGTAACAGTCCTCTTAAGGGTGACCTCTTCTACTTCTTCGTCGACTTCTGCAGATCTGGTGGTCTTAGAGTCGGCTTCTTTTATAGTTTGAGTCAACGCCTGATAGCCTTGTTCGCGCAACTTTGCTTGCAGCTCTTCACTAGCAGCTGCCGTCACGGTGCCCGCCAGCTGTTCAGTAGCAGTTGTAATATCCTCTTCACTCACAACAGTTGCAGTTTCGTCGGTACCGCCTTTTGCACTACCACTGCCCTCCACGCTGGAGCGGTTATCGACTGAGAATTCACTGTTGTCAGCTAAGTTATATGCAGTGCCACCCTCAGCAGCAGTTATTCCGGTACTTCCGCTAGAAAAATTGAGACACCCACCGCTAAAAGAATCGAAATTAAACGATGCACTTTCCTCAGTCAAATATTCATTACCATTGCTTCTCACTACCGACCCAGCCGGTATATTGCTTGGAACGCTCAACGACTCGCAGTTCTGAGCGCTGAATTGAACTTCACCACTAGCTTTTTTACCAACATTCTTTTCACCAGTAGCTGGCACGGTTGCACTATCTTCTTTCACCACCTCGACTAATTCAGCCGGGAGTATATTTTCATCAGCGCTGAATTCATCAGCGTCATTAGTAGCAGTGAACTCTCCACTTACGTCCACTCGCCTGGTATCAGCGGTGATGGTAACAGTCGCTTTCGGCATAACTATAAACGCGAAAATCCATCCCACTACTAGAATAATTACGGCGGCAATTGCTAGAGACACTCGCAATCTAAAACTAGAAAAATCAGGTATTTTTAAAACGGACTTTTTAGATTTTTTGCTTACTTTTGCATCATCGTCCATTTTTAACGTTTCTTCCGAGTCTGATGATACATCTGTTTCTTTTTCGTTTACTAAATCGCTGGAAGCTTGTGCTTCGTCGCTGCTTGCTTCACCAGCCTCTACTACTGCAACCTCTGGGGCAGCTTTGGAAGACAGCTTTGGAATAGACGGTTTTGATTTTGCAGTCGGCGCCATATGAAGCCCAGCCTCAGCGGCAGCGACTTTTAGGCCATCGTCAGAACTGATTAAGACTACATTCTTATTCGCCTTTTTACCGGCTTTTTTAAGAAGTTTCATGTTGACGACGCTCTGGAATACTTCTGCATTTTTAGGCAATACCAGTGCTACCACCTTTTCTTTAGAAGATGTAACTGAATCAATAACTGCCGTTATTTCATCATCTTTATCTACGTAAATAGTATCTTTCATTGACTATACTCTCAGCATCCGATCAATTTTTTCTTTAACTGATTCTTTTTCAGTCGAAATATCATTCTGAACAATTGTATCAAGAGCTACCCTCAGTAGCCCCATCGCCGTTACGAATGTGTGCCCACTAGCATCACCAGTTGCATCGTTAATTCCGATAATCGCTTCTTCGGTAATGTAGTGAACCCTTGGCTTCCGCGTAAAGGGGAGCTCTTTGTACCAGTCACCATCTTCTAGCGACTCCTTAAGCATATCTAGGGATGATCCGCCGCCGCAGAGCATTATGTCTTTTGGTAGCTGCTCCAGATTTTTATAACTTTCCAAAGAAAGCTCAACGCCAGACTGCCAGACATCAAGCGTCTTTTGTAGTGCTTTGACAATATTGTCTTGCTGCAGCTTTGGTGCGCTGCCATCGCTTAGGCCGAGTTTCAATCGTTCTGCTTCAGAGAAATCAACATCCATTTCTTTCGCAAGTGTCTTAGTGTAAGCACGACCACCTATGCCAAACATGTGTGTTCCTTGGACTCCGCCCTCGCTTAATACTGCAATATCAGTAGTGCCGCCGCCGACATCAATCAAGATAGCGCTTAAAGTTGCATCGCCGTCGTCACCGACTACAGAACGGGCTACAGCAAACGGCTCAGCTGCTACTGCCAGCAAGTCCATGTCCAGCTCGTTAGCAACACGCTCTAAAGCGCCGATATGTATCATTGGCGCGAAGGCAGTGTATAACTGCACTGTTACTTCTTTGCCCTGGAATCCGACTGGATTAGTAACTGAGTATCCATCTATCTTCATATCGACTAAAGCACTGTTAACCAGCTGGACGTCAATGTCTTTGCCTCCGATTTCATTTGAAATCTGCTCTTTAGCTTGCTTGAAGGCGTGCTTTTGCACTATTGAGATAATTCGCTCGACTTCTTCGATTTCTAGTGGATTTTTGCTGTCTTTACGTCGCACTTTAACAGATGTTGTCTTGCCCTTAACTAGTTCTCCAGCTATACCGATAACCACCGCTCTTGCACTTACTCCTGCTTGTTTTTCCGCTTTTGCAAGCGCGCTATTACAGTTAGCTGTGACTGCGGAGATATCTGCAATCGCTCCAGCCTGCATGTCCTGCAAGCCTTGATGCGCTGTTCCTACTCCGATTATCTTAGCCTCGCCGTCTTTTATCTCAGAAACCAGCGCTTTTACGTTTTCAGTACCGATATCGAGTGCAACAACATAATTTCCACCCTTCTTAGAAGTGCGCTTAGAGAGCTCAGTTAAAGCAGTCGTTTTTAACTGCTGGAGTTTGTCTAGCATATGCAGTTTATTGTAGCACGCTAACAGCTTAAAAATGACTCCGAATACTGCCTAGATAACTAACATCAGTCTAATTTAACTGCGCACATACGATCTATGGCGGCGATTGCAGACTGACGTCTAATCTCTTCTCTCTCGCTAGGCGTCGAAACACTGCTTAAGCCTGCGCTATCGCGTTGAATGTCAGGTACACCCTGATCTACGAATTCTGATGCAATGTTTCTAGGCACTAATAATGCGAGGTGTCCTAAAGAAGGTTCGATTTTTTTTGCACCATGATCAGTTAGCCATTCAACTGATCCGTTTGGGTTTAGAATTTCAAATCTTACAGGATCAAGTCCTGAAAGGTAGAACACTTCGGTACTCATGAAGTCCTTCCATCAACACTGTGTTTATATTTTCTCAGTAATTCGTCAAAAGTTATTGAATCAGCGTATTGATTAAACAAATCACCTTCCCCGATTCTTACGATAGTCTCGATGGGAGGCCCTGAAACACCTTTCGAAAGGGTAACAGCATCATCTTCAATTACTACCATAGGATCAAACGCCAGTTTGCTTCCTTCCTGTCTTGCCTTTCTCATTAATTCATCCACACCAGCCTCGAATAAAATTCCCACTAATTTGCCGAAGAAAAGATCTCTTGGGTTATTTCCTTCAAATTCAACCACGTCTCTAGACATGGTTGAAGCGTTTCTGAACATTGGTTCATCGTCTATTGCTATCTGATGGAATGCGTAGGGTTGGTGCACTTCAGGAACAATAAAATTCGCATTACATTCGTGTGCATCTAGTTGTGGTTTTCTCTCTAATTCTAAGGTAGCTATTTCGGAATGGGTAACATCTTGTTGATAAGGATGTGGCATATAGATTGGCCTTTTTGTTTTTATGTGATTTCAAACAGAAGCCTTACATAGACGGTACTCTCCGAAAGTAAGCATTACCGTGATATATATCACATATATCAATCGCACCACTGCATGTTGCGTAGCAGGCTAAATTACTACGCTAGAACTGCCTTTATCCGCCTAATCCCTGCGGAAGAACTTTGTTCTTTTTTGATCTTAAACTTCTTGCCACCTTCGCTTAACTGAGCGGTGTGGTCGACGTGAGGACCGCCGCATATTTCAAAGCTAAAAGGCCGCTGATTTTCAGGCTGATTTTCATCCTTCATTGAATACACTTTGACAGTATCACCATATCGATCGCCGAATTGTCCTAGTGCACCTAGTGGTCCTGTTGCTTCTTCTGTTGGATATTCTTTAAAACTAACCTGTAAATCTTTGGCAATCTCACGGTTCACAATCTCTTCGACTTTAGCTTTTTCTTCATCTGTCATCTTCTGAGGGTGACTAAAATCAAATCGCAAACGCTCCTCAGTGATGTTAGAACCATGCTGAACCACGTGCTCTCCCAGGACATCACGTAGTGCTTGATACATCAAGTGGGTAGCAGTGTGGTATTTCTTATGCTGCAAGCTCTGACCGCCTAAACCACCTTTAAAAGTACCTTTTGCGGCTGTCTGCGAACGCTCCCGCTGTTTTTGCATTTTAGAACTGAACTCTTTTTCATAATCAGCTGATAACTCTATTTGTTCTTTTTCGGCCTCTTCAACGCTGAGTTCAAGAGGGAATCCGTAGGTGTCATAGAGAGTAAACATCTTCTCCCCATCGAGTCCATCTTCAGCTAATTTTTTGAACTCACGTAAACCTTTACGCAGAGTCTGCTTAAAGGCTTTTTCTTCCTTGATTAATACTGCAATAATTTCCTCTTCATTGTCTTTAACTTCAGGGAAATCATCACGGTACATTTGAGCCATAACAGGAGCAATTTCTTGTACAAAATTCTGCTCTATACCTAGATTAAAAGCTTTTAGAATAGCTCGGCGCATCAATCTACGCATCACGTAGCCCTGCTCCTTATTGCTCGGCTTAACTCCGTCAACAGCGAGGAACATTGCTCCCCTTAGATGATCAGCGATTACCCGCATAGCTTTCATCTCGTCAAGCCAACACTCAGGCATAGTATCGTAGCCAAGATCCCCAGGAGTAAAGTCGTATTTCTTTCCTGATAGTTCTTCGATCTTAGCAACAATTGGCCATAAAATACTTATTTTGAATACATCTGGGCTATCAATCGCTGCAGCAGCGATCCTCTCCAGTCCACCGCCAAAGTCGACATTTTGATTCGGCAATTCTACAAATCCATTTTCAGTGCGCTGGTATTGCATGAACACTTGGTTGCCGATTTCCACAAATCGTCCTGAATCATTAGCTGGATGAGCCTTGCCCCATTTAGATTCGTCATGCAAATCTTCACCGAAATCATAAAACACCTCACTGTCCGGACCACAAGGATCACCCATAGGTGTTTGCTCAATCCCACCACCACGACTCCACCAGTTTTCTTGATCATCATAATAAAATATTCTGCCACCTTGCATGCCGATCTTATCACCCTTGTCAGCACTACCAATCTCTACTATTTCTGCATCAATACCTTTTTCTTTAAACAGCTCCTGCCATATTTCTGCGGATTCTGTGTCTTTTGGTATGCCGTTTTTTTCGTCACCAATGAAGCAAGTCGCGTAGATACGGCTCGGATCTAACCCGACCACGTCTACTAAAAATTCAAAAAACCAACGAATTTGTTGTTTCTTGAAATAATCACCTAACGACCAGTTGCCCAGCATTTCGAAAAATGTTGTGTGGCGATTGTCGCCAATATCGTCAATGTCTTGAGCGCGCAAGCATGTTTGACTATCTACTAATCGGTTACCTTCGGGGTGATCTTGACCAAGCAAATATGGCATCAATTGCTGCATACCAGAACCAGTAAATAGAGTCGTAGCGTCTTCTTTTGGCACTAAAAGCGCCCGCGGAATTACAGTATGTTCGCGTTTTTTGAAAAATTCTAAGTAAGCTTTTCGTATTTCTTGAGCTGTCATCGTCTATATTCTAACAGACTAGCTTATAGGGTGGCCATAAGACTTCGAAAGGGCAAGTAAATCAGGCATTCCAAACTCCTCAATATAGTCATCGAAAACTTCAACCTTATGCGGAGTATGTTTTTCTAGCTTTTTACAAATTGTTTCATAGGAGTTAAATACAGGAACTTTACTATGAAAACGATCTGCATAATTAACTAATCGCTCTACATAGGTGACTGGAATATAGTCTTTGTAGGGATTCTTCCATCCACTTTTCCTATAATCCTCGGCGGTCATACCGAGTTGAACGTGCCGCTCTACGGCCTTCAGAATTCTATCGTCAATACCTTCTTCTTCAAGTATCTTTGACCCAAAAATAGCGTGCAGATTATAATAACCACTGATATTTGCGTCCTCGTCCATGAGCATATACGAACCGACATCATGGAGCAGGCAGGCCGCTTCTAGCAATTCCTTGTCGACATCAAGCCCCTTCTTATCAGCAGACGATAGCGCAATTTCTGCGACTATTTCGCAGTGGCGCCAACAAAGTTCGAAATGCTTCTCGCTACTGGCGTATTTTTTGTGTAAATCCTTACACTCTAATTTTGTAGGTATCACCCGGCTATTATACTATTATTCCGCTGCCGATGCAGACTTCACCGTCGTAGAATACTGCCGACTGACCAGGAGTTAGTGCACGCAGACTTTCGTCCAGATGGACAGTGGCTTCGTAACTTTTTATCTCTAAAAACTTGCAATTACTGAGGGGCGCTCGATGCCGAGTTCTAATCTGATACTCTTTACCTGCTTTTGGTGCTTCACTGATCCAATGGGTCTTGGAATGAGTGAAACTCACCATGCGCACTAACTGATC
>CAYGOR010000022.1:14144-14560 GCA_964351635.1 uncultured Candidatus Saccharibacteria bacterium | reverse complement strand
GTTTATAGTCCAAGTTGTAGTAATTAAAAACACAAATCAAAAAGAGATACGGGCGCAAAATGTATCTCAGATTGTCGAAAGGGCGTTTATTGAGAGGTTCTCAAAATATCTTTGGAGAATCAGAAAAATCCATTGATATATAAGCTATATAAACCGTAAAAAAATAAAAATGAATACAGCTCGGACAACACTTAGCCAGCCTGATTTAGCTAGACGAATGAAGGGACATGACTCCTCTGGCACAAAAGCACATTTGCATCTGCCTAAGCTGTCGCTTGATGTCAAGCAGCATCCGCTGAGAGATCCGCGCGCCAAAGCTAGGAGTCTTGAAGTGGGACATATAAACAGGCAGAAAATCCCTCTAGTAAAGAATAGTGTCAGTGGTAGTTCTGTCGTTTCAGAAGTCAGTAGACCTA
>CAYGOR010000022.1:0-14134 GCA_964351635.1 uncultured Candidatus Saccharibacteria bacterium | reverse complement strand
TATCGCAGCATGAGCCGGTAGAGCTTAACAGTAATCATGGAAATATGGCGGATCGCTATCGCTCCAATGATTATTCATCGCTAGGTAAATCCGATGTATCAGCGCTAGAACAAGCGTTCGTAGAACAACCAACCCGTAATTATGCAAAACGATCAGTTCGGCCTAGATTCGATATGTCAAAATTCTTGTACGGTTTTGCCACGGTTGCTTTCTTGTTTGCGGTTTACGTGAGCATCCAGACTTATAGAACTAACATAGCGGTGCACCAACAAGTTGGTGCAGCAGAAAACCAAACACTGGGAGCCAGTGAAAGTGCGCCACAAGAGAGCGGGGATAATCCATCGGAAAGAATTGTTTCTGACGGCGATCTACTGAGCTACCAAGTTTCACCAGAAATGCCTAGGTATCTTCGGATCCCTTCGATTGATGTTTTGGCTAGGGTAAAACACACTGGTAGAACAGCCGATGGGGCTGTTGATGCGCCAAATAATATCAATGATGTTAGCTGGTATAACGAAGGAGCTTTACCTGGAAGCGATAGCGGAGCAAGTCTAATTCTAGGTCATGTGCAAGGTTGGACCGCGCCCGGTGTGTTTAAGAATATAAACAAGCTAAGTGTTGGCAGTATTTTCTATGTTGAAAAAGGCAGCGGAGAGACATTGAAATATACCGTAACCAGGACAGAAGAAGTTCCTCTTGAGGAGCTGGAAATGGGCAAGATTCTGAGTGAAGAAGTGAAGGGTGAGCATGACTTAAAATTGATGACATATTCCGGTAGATACAACAGCACAACAGAAACATATGAATCACGATTTATTGTCTACGCGAAAATTATTAGCTAACCCTAGATAAATCTTGCACTAGAGACGAGCAAACGCGTATGATATCTATAAGTTTTAGATTATTGTTGATCAAAAACGACGAGAGATTATTTATTTTATCGATATTTTCCTGAGAAATTTTGGCTAATGAAGTGATAGTGACGCCAAAATATTTCTGGAGCTTTCGAACACAAACTAGAAAGGAGGATCCTAAGAGATGGATCCATTAACAATTACTGCGGCAGTTATTGCCCTTGGTGCTGGCTATGGTGCGAGCACATATGTGACAAAGCAAAAGTTAGGCTCAGCGGAAGAAAAAGCTGAAAAAGAACTGGAAAAAGCAAGGCGTGAAGCTAAAAAAGAAGTTGAAGCAGCAAAAGAAGAAGCTGCGAAGATAGCTGAAGAAGCACGTAAAGATGAGAAAAAACGACGCGATGAAGTAAAAGATGTTGAAAAACGATTGTTAGATCGTGAAACAAATCTTGATAAAAAGCTGGATGAAATCGATAAACGAGCTGAGAAATTACGTAAGGGTGAAGACGAAGTTGAGGATTTGAAGAACGAGATTCGAGAAATCCGTACTAAACAGCAAGATAAATTAGAGAAGATAGCTAAGTTGAAGAAGTCTGAAGCTGCTGAAAAGCTGATGCAGATGACTGAGCGAGACATTAAAGATGATCTAAAAGGCTTGGTGCATAAACTTCAAACTGAAGCAAAAGAGAACGCTGAAGAATTGGCCGGAACTGCAATAGTGCAAGCTATGGAGCGGATGGCTAGTGAAGTTACAGCTGAACGCACAATCAGTGCACTTAAATTACCTGATGATGAAATGAAGGGACGCATAATCGGCAAGGAAGGCCGAAATATTCAAGCAATCCAGAAAGCCACTGGCGTAGACATTATGGTTGATGATACACCTGGCATGGTTGTTTTAAGCAGCTTCGACCCAATACGGCGTGCTGTTGGAGTTAGAGTAATGGAAATGCTCATGAAAGACGGCCGTATACATCCAGGAAGAATCGAAGAAGTAGTAGAAAAAGCGCAAAAAGAAATTCATAAAGAAGTTGTTCGCGCCGGTGAAGATGCAGCCAGAGAAGTGGGAATCGTCGGAATTCCTAAAGAGGTCCTGGAGCTTATCGGACAGCTGAAGTACCGAACAAGCTATGGTCAGAACGTACTCAAGCACTCTACAGAAATGGCACACATGGCCGGGATACTCGCCGAGCAGCTTGGTGCAGATGTGAAGACATCAAAGTACGCCGCGCTTATACATGACATGGGTAAAGCACTAACTCATAAAATGGAAGGTAAGCACCATCATATCTCTGGTGAAATGGCGCGGAAGTACGGAGTTCCTGAGGCTGTTGCATTGGCAGCAGAGCAACACCATGATGACGTAGAAGCAACTAGCACTGAGGCGATTATTATCCGCGTAGTGGATGCAATCTCAGCATCTCGTCCTGGCGCGAGAAATATTTCTGCCGAAAACTTCGCTGAACGAATGCGTGATCTAGAAAACACGGCTCTCGGATTTGATGGCGTCGAAAAGGCATACGCTATCAGCGCAGGACGTGAAGTAAGGGTTTTTGTGAAGCCAACAAAACTGGATGATCTTGGCGCTATAAAACTGGCTAGAGACGTAGCTAACAAAATCGAATCCACAATGCAGTATCCAGGTACTATCAAAGTCAATGTAATTCGAGAGACTCGCGCCACAGAGTTCGCAAAGTAATGTCTTTACAGGAAATTGAAGCAAAATTCTTGTCAGTATATCACGATAAATTGCGCCGTAAACTTGAAGAGTGCGGCGCAGAATTAAAGTTCGAAAAACGAGAGTATAGGAGGGTAATGTTTGATTATCCCGATTCACGATTTCAGAAAAATGATCATTCACGTCGATTCCGAATTCGCGATGAAGGCGATAAGATAATGCTGAACTTTAAGAAAAAAACTGATTCAAGTTACGATGATGAATACGAAGTAGAAGTCAGAGATTTTGAAGCTACAATAGCATTGCTTAAAGCCGCTGGCTTTGTCACCTTTTCATATCAAGAATCTCGCCGTGAAATGTGGAAGCTTGATGGCTGCGAAGTCTGTTTAGATGAATGGCCATGGGTTAAACCCTATATTGAGATTGAAGGGCCGAGTGAAGATGCGATTAAAGGTGTGGCCGCCAAGCTAGGCTTTGACTGGAGCAACGCGAAGTTCGGTAGCGTCGATACTGTCTATGCTGCAGAGTATACAAAAATGAAGAGCACAGATTCAGTAGGTGATTTGCCAGAAGTTAAATTCAGTATGCCTACTCCGGAGTATTTTTTAGAACGTCAATAAACTTGCTTCTACCTCTGTTTGAGACTATACTAAGCGTAAGCTTAAAGACAGAGGTAGATGAACATTTTGTGGGTGCACAACTTTCAAAAGGTGTTGTTTCGCAGCAGCTATGTAGCAATAACTTTGCTTTTTATTCTTTCACAATCGATTAGTCTATTAACATTGCTCACAATTAGGACTGGTGAGGTAAAGGCAGCCAGTGACGTCTTCAGGTCAACGACATATGAACTTCAGACGGGCGAGTTTACTGGCACTTCATACACTCTGACATTGAACAACAACCTTTCAGCAGATTATTTTACAATGATTTCAGGGCCAGCCGCAGGAACATCTACTAGGGCTGCCGACGTAGACCAAGTGCGCGTAAGCGCAGACCCACATAGTAACTTCGGGTCTTCCACCGGTTTAAATGAAATTGAGCTAACTCGTGGCGCGACTGGAACGGACTGGATAGGTGCGCTAACTGTAGTTGAATGTTTGGCTAATTGCGGTGTTAGCGGGTTTAGGCTTAGTGAAGTCTTGGAAACCAACCTCAGCGCAGGATCTGGTAATTCACTGCAGTCTGTAAGTCAAACTTTGTCGAGCAATTATAGCTCGAACACTGTGCCTTTGAGCGGAAGATTTGGGGGAGGTTTAAGCACTTCTTCAAGTGATGCCAATGTATATGCGGTTACACTGGGCGCTAAAGTCACAAAACAAAATAGTAATGAGATTAACTTTGACAGGTATGGTGCAGAGAATAGGGTTCCAGCTGCAGCAACATTCGTAACTTATTTAATCGAATGGGGCAGTGAATGGACTGTGCAAAATGCCAATGTTACAGGGACAGCCGCAGGGGTAGGCGTTGACGCAATCACCGAATACGACACAGCATCCATAGCGTCTGTTAGTCGAGATAATACGTGGGTTTGGGGAAGTGGTTTCACGCGAAATGATGGTTTGGGAGACGGAGCTCTAGGGCAGGTTGTGACTTTGGGAGACGGGGTAAATCAAAATATATCTGAGACTCAAGTCGCAGTAGGAGGTGACCTGGCTTTGACTAGTCCTGGAAGAGATTTTCAGGTGTACACAATGACACATGCAGTTTTAGAGGTTGACCACAGGTTTAAGGTCAGGGGTGATGCAGGTGCGACCTCGGGATTTCAAGAGCTAGATTTGACGGTTGATTCAGCTTTGAATACGGAGGACTACGACAACGTAGCAACAGACGTGCAATACACCGAGGGCTACAGAGCTCCTATTTTTTATAACACGTCTGCAGGTACCGGACAGGCATATTCGCGAACGGGAGCGTGGGGATTGAGAATAAACGGCGACACCAATCTTAACTATTGGAGAGCATATTCTGGGCAAGTTGTTGCGGGTTGGGCGCAGGTGATGGACTTTGGAGAAATCAGTTTTTCAAATGTTGACACCCGTCAACAGATTTTTCGATGGAGAGATGATTCCACAGCAGTTGATACAGATGGAGGATGGCTAGCAAGTGAGAATACTAATCTAAGCGATCAAGCAAAAGGTACGCCTCTGCGTCTGCGTATCAGATCGGCGAACCATGGAACAACTGCTGAAGACAACGGCCGTACATATGAGCTGCAGTATACAGATAAAGGCACAGCTGGGAGCTGTGACCTGGCGTCTGGGTGGTCGGGAGTCGGCGATAGTTCCACGGACGCCTTTGAGATGGTAGATTCTAGTTATATATCCACTGATGGTCAAATTGTTACTAATAGCTTGCTATCTGATCCAGACGGTTTTGGTTTTGTGAGTGGTCAGGCAAGAGAGGTAGCAGATACGACGAGTGCAATAGGGCCTCTAAACAGTAATTCTTATACGGAAATTGAATATTCAATTAGTCCAACGGATGATGCAGTAACAGGGTCTAACTATTGCTTTCGGCTATACGATACAGCTGCTAATTCTTTGCTAGATAGGTATGATGCATATCCGGAAATAAGCATAGAGTCAACCGTAACCTCAAGCAAAGGTCTTGGTGAAGCAGGCACATTTTCTTCAGCGACTGATGGCGGGTGGACGACTATTAACTTTTTGGGCAGCTATGCCTCACCAGTAGTCGTGGGGACGACTAATTCACATAATGGTCAAAGTGCGTTAGTTTTTGAGTCACGAAACGTGACCGGTACAAGCGCAGAAATGAGGGTGTGTGAGTCTGAAGGCTCAACTAGTAACGGCTGCGATACGCACGCCTCAGAGACAGTTGGATATATGGTTATCGATGCTGATATAGCCGCAGTCACTGAAGGTATAGAAGCAGGTACATTTACGGCTAATGGAGAGGCAGATGTTAATTCTGTGACGACGAATTACAGCGGGACATTTAGTACTACCCCATATGTTTTTGCAAACGTGAATACAGTCAACAGTGGCGAATCACCTACTGAAGTGGTCATAACGTCTACGTCAGCAACGGATTTTTTGGCGGGAATCTGTGACCACTTACAAGGGAGCGCTGATAACTGTGACGGTACACATGTTAATGAAACTGTAGGTTGGGTTGCTATAGAACCTGGTAACGAACCATTTAGTGAGCAACATGATTCCGGGGTAGAAAATATAGGAGCAAGTACATGGACCCCTATTACGTTTAGTCCTTCGTTTGCGTCTGCTCCAGTTCTAATAGTTTCTTCACAAGAAGATACAGGAGGTCAGGATGTGGAGATTGACGAAGCCAGGTCTGTAACCACTAGCGGAGGAGATATTCGATTTTGCGAAATTGATACGCTTGATAACTGTGACTCACATAACGCCGACGATGTTGCGTGGTTTGCCATTGAGTCGGGTGAATTTGTAAGAGATATAGCCCTGGATCTGGATGGCTTTAGATTTTACGAAAACTCTAATAGTGTCACGCCTACAGTTCCATTAGGTTCTGAGAATTCCAGCATAGCTGCGGTAGATGATGGTGATTTGTTGCGAATACGGACAGGCGTTCAGTCTGCAAGTCAAATAAATTCAGGTGCCTTTGATTTAAAGCTGCAATACGGCGAAACTAGCAGTAATTGCTCAGCGGTTGGGGCGTGGGCTGATGTGGGCTCTCCAGGTAGTGGTGAAAAATGGAGAGGATATGATAATGCTACACCTGCAGATGGGGCAAGTATTCCATCGAGCCTACTAGATGGCGGAACTAATATTACGCAAAACTATGAGGAATCATCTCCGTCTGCAACGTCTTCAGCAATTCCAATTGGCAGCCGAGGTGAATGGGACTGGGTTTTACAAAACAATAACGCTGACGACTTCACTACCTATTGTTTCAGGTTAGTATTTTCTGATAATAGCCTGATTAATTACAGCGCGTACCCTACTCTGACAACTTCAACAGGTGTTGCGAATTTGGCGCCAAACGCTCCAGTTAACTTGGCGCAAGAAAAAACTTCAACGACTGGTATAACTACAGGCGAAGTCATAAACGAAACCACAGTAGTTTTTGAAGCAGATATTTCTGATCAAAACGAGAGTGACATAGTGCAGCTTTGTGTCGAGGTTGTAGAAGTAGGCTCAGCTTTCACAAATACAGAAACTGCATGTGGGGTAAGTGAAACCTACGCAGCCCCCTCCTTTACTTGCGTCGGTACAGGAGATGCTTTTTATCAAAAGTATGATGGTATATCGGGTACGGCAATCGGTGATTTGTATGCTGACCCTGATTATCCCAACAATCCAAGTTCTACCCAAACAATCACTACAGGTCCGCTTCAGACACCAATAAATATTGATGATGATTTTGGTGGTAAATTATCTGGCTTGATATGTCCGCCTCAGGATGGTGACTATACCTTCTGGGTCTCAGGTGATGACGGAACAGAATTATTACTAAGCACCGATGATAATCCCGCGAATGCTAGCGTAATTGCTGACGTACCAGGCTGGTCACCAGTTAACGATTGGACTAAATACCCAGGCAATCAGGATTCCGCTCCGATTACTTTGAGCGCTGGAAACTATTATTACATCGAGGCTAACTATAAAGAAGCTGCCGGAGGAGATCATGCTCAGATTGGCTGGACGCTGCCTGACCTTACAGTGGATAGACCTATTAGTGACACTTATTACTCACTACCTAGTGAGACAACAGCAGGAATTACAGATCCGGGAGTTACGCCAACTGTCACGGTGAGTGTTTCTGGGTTTGAGAATGACAAACAGTACCACTGGCAAGTGCGCTCAAAAGATGCCAGCGGAGCCTACTCTTCCTGGGTAAGTTATGGTGCAAACTCAGAATCAGAATCAGATTTTAGTATCGATACGGTCGCTCCAGATTTAGCAGTCTATGACGGTACAAACCCAGGCGCTGATATCGAGTTTAACGGAGGTGAATTGGATGAGCTTTCCGCAAACTGGGAGAAACTTGACGGCGAGTCTCCGGACAGTCTTGCCGGGTTAACATTATGGCTTGATGGTCAAGATGTAGAAAATGATGGTACAGATCCAACGGATGGCGCTAGTGTGAATAACTGGGTAGATAAATCAGGGCGCAGTAATGACATTTCAGGAACCGGAGTCGCTACTTTCGATGCTGCTAGGCAAGCGATAGCATTTAATTCGTCAGTGAGACCATTTGATGATACATATGATAGGTCAGGTGGTGACTCTGGAGCGATCTCGGTCTTTTCTGTAGTCACAGGAAACGGCTCTACGAGTAATCATGTCTGGTATGAGACTACAACTCCGCGAGTTTCTCCTGCTGAAGACGGTATCTTGGGCGGTGGAACGTCTTTATCTAGTAACAATAACTGGTCGAATCACATCACGGATACAAAAATTATAACTCTGGATTACAATTCTGGTGGCACATCAACTGCATGGCTAGATAGGACACAGGAACATCAATTCTCTGAGACGCAAAGTTTTGCAGACTCCCAGAGGATAACCATTGGAGATGACACGACAGGAGGGAATGAGCTAGAAGCTGGTGAATTTGTGCATGAAATCATAGTGTTTAACGAGAATATGAGTCTTAGCGATAGAGAAGAGCTCTGGGAGTACCTTGAGTGTAAATGGGCTATGAAAGACTGTTCTGTAACATACGAATATGCTATTGGAACAAGTCCCGGGGGTACCGACATAAAAGGCTGGACAAGTGAATCGGGCACTTCAATAACCGCAAGCGGCTTAGCCCTTGAAACATCGAATGTGTATTTTGTTAGTGTTCGAGCAACTGATGCAGCAGGTAATCAAGTGTTAAAAAGTAGTGACGGCCAACTGGTAGCTCCAACCATAAGCTTCTCTACCTCTACAACAGGTGTTGGGGTCCAATTTGATAGGCTTAATCAAAGCAATAATTTCACTGATACTAAGGACACTATCTTGACTACAAGCACAAATGCAAAAAACGGCTACAATATTAGAGCATATGCGACGGGAACTTTGGAAAATGCATTACTTGATACAATTGATGGTTTCGACGGTGGAACATATGCATCACCTGACACCTGGGAACCGGGAGATACCGGGTGGGGCTATACCTCCAGCGATACTTTGGTTGGTGGCGTAAACAAGTTTAATTCTGCCACCTGCCCGGGCGGTGGTACTGGAGGGCCATGTTTCTCACCATTTTCTACCGCTCCCATCGGGGATATAGTCGCCGATAATCCAGGGCCCGTTGTGGGCACCCCAATAAATAATGAACAATTCACAATCACTCACAGAGTTACAGCATCGCCAGAGCAGCCAGACGGAACGTACCTAACCACGCTTATTTTCCAGGCAACGGCTAACTACTAATGCTTACAAGTAAGTGTCACGATAGTCTAAACTAAAGTCAGATGAAGTATTTGTCGTGGACGCTATTAACAATATGTATCCCTATTTTGTACTACTCGAATACCAGCGCGGTTAGCGAAACTTCCCTATCAGTTACGCCCGCAATTATTGATGCTCCGGTTGAGGCCGGGGGGAGCACAAAAAGATCAATCGAAGTTACTAACGCAGGGGATAAAGCTCTGCCTATTAGTTTTGAAGCACAAGCAGTTACTATCGAAGGCGAATTACTGGAGTCAGCAGATATAGTTAGATTTAATGCAGCTGATTGGGTTAGTTTTGAAGATACTACAATTCCTTTTTCTAGCGGAGAAACAATAAATGTTCCCTTTTCTATTGTGGTCCCATTTGGTGTTGCACCAGGCGGTTATTACGCCCAAATTAGCGTCAGAACACTTGGCGTAGAAGGTCAAGGAGACTCGCCTATTGGTCTAGTTTTTCCAGAGCTGACACTACCAATTCTCATTACTGTACCTGGCCCTCAAGAAGAGCTGATCATGTTTGAGACAAAGAATATTTTCCCTTGGCAAATAGAATCAAATAAGAAGAAGGAGATTACTTTTTCAGTAGCTAATACTGGAAACATACATAACCTCCTAAGGCCGGAATTAGTTTTACAGCGTGGCGGGGAGGAAATAGATAGAATTTCACTCCAGTCGTCAGTTGTCTTACCTCAGACAAGAAAAAGGTTCACTGTAACAGTGCCTGAATTGTCTAGTGGGTCCTATCGTGCACATTTGGAAATTATCTATGGATCAAAAGAACGCGTAGTATCATCTAAAAAAGAATCGGTGTATTCTACCCCACCGATCATTAGTGTTTTGCTGGCAGCTCTATTTGCATTGATAATAAGACTACTTCTCAAAAATAGAAGTCGTATATCTTTAGCTACAAAAGAGCTATTCAGCCCAGAAATAGGAGATATCAAATCAAAGCAATAAAGCTTGCGCTTTGCATGGCTTCACGGTAATATACATTGTAAATATCGAGAGATGACGAGTTGGAGGTCAGAATGTCGCGTACTATGCGTTTGAAAACAAGAAACAGTTTAATTATCATGGGGATGTTAATCGGGTTGCTACTGCCAGCAGTACCCGTAAGTTCGCTTACTAGCAGCTCACTTTCCCTTTCAGACCCTAGAACTTCACAGACTAATGTTACTTATACGTTTGACGCTCAAAGCTACACAACAGGCACAGCTGTTGCTTGTATCAACATCTTGTTGAATGACGCATCTGATGGTTCTGGAAACGCGGTAGGCACCTCAACCGGTGCTTCTTTGGTAAGCTCGTCCGTTATTACAGAAGCAAGTTGGACACTAGATGCATCATCTAATGGCACACTGAATCTCACGCACAATGCAACGAATGAGACTCCTAATGCCACTGGTAACTTTGTATTTGACGGTATTACAAATGGTGGAACTGCAGGCGCTACTTATTATGCGATCTTTACAAGTTACACAGACTCATCATGTACTGGTGGTAATGAAGTAGACGAACAAGTTGTAGCGTTCACCTACAAAGACGGAGAGTTGGTCCAGCTTACTATTGACCCGACATTGACCTTTACATGTGCAGCTGTGGCATCGGGCCAAACAGTAAATGGCGCCACTACGACTGTAGCGTCAACTGCACTAGGCATCAACCATGGTAATGCTGTTACCTTCTCTACCAACGGTATATCTGCCCACGACCTAAACGTGTCTACTAATGCTACCAATGGGTACACGGTTTCTATCAGGCACACAGGACAACTATCTAACGGGTCTGACACAATCGCGAATTTCAGTGGAGGCGACAACACTACACCAGACGCATTTAGTGCTGCAGGAACAGAGGGCTGGGGATACACTACTGAAGACGCTACACTATCGGGCGGAACAGCAAATAGATTTACTAGTCCAGCTAACCAATGGGCTGGCTTTACGACCAGCAATGAGCCAGTTGTAGATAATACTTCTGGCACATCAGGGACGGAAACTACAAGAGTAGGCCACCAGGTTGGCGTAGCTACCACTACTCCAGCTGGCACTTATCAGACCACGATAATATACACGGTTGCAAGTACCTACTAAGTTGCAGGTATAACTAATTGAGACTGTAGTCACTTTTACGTGATTCTTGAGTAGCACGCATAAACAGGGTAAACTGGAGACTATACTTATGGAGTTCATAAAAAATCAGTTTGCCTGGTGGGCGATAGGTGCAGTTTTATTATGCGCTACCTTCCTCTCCGCATCAGGGGTTAGCGCGCAGCAAGCATCTGACACTGTGTCTCTCGGAATCTCACCGCAGGTTTTGGATGTAACAGCAAATCCTGGTGAAACTTTAACCAACACATTTCGTTTAACAAATGCATCTCAAGAAACAGTTGAAGTTGAGGCAATAGCAAAGAATTTTGTCCCGCGTGGTGAAGACGGTGCTGTTGATTTAACGATTGATGATACTAGTTTTTCATTAGCTGACTGGATTGAGTCTACACCAAGCTCAGCGACTATGGGTAGTAGCATGACGCAGGATTTTGAAATATCAATATCAGTTCCTAGTGATGCTGAACCTGGTAGTCATTTTGGTTCTATTGTCTTTGCCACAAAGCCTCCTGAGCAGCCTGGTGCTAGCGCACTAATAAGTCAAGAAATAGCACCGGTTATACTAGTGAGGATTGCCGGTGATACAGTAGAGGCTGCAGATATAGCTGAGTTCAAGGCTGAAAAGTCACTCTATACTACAGAAGACGCTGTAACTTTTCTATCGCGCATAGAAAACACTGGTAATGTTCATTTCAAGCCAACAGCTAAGATAGTGGTAGAAAATATGTTCGGGTCGCAGGTGGCGGAGCTTGAAGTAGAACGGCGGAACGTCTTGCCTGCATCAGTTCGTCAGCTTAAAACTGAATGGGTCCCTGAAGGACTAAAAATCGGCAGGTATACCGCAACACTGAGCGTAGTATACGGCGACAACGACGAAGTCAAACTCGCCAGCACCACGGTCACTTATTTCCCTTGGCAGGTTATTCTTCCAATAGTGTTGCTGATTGCGTTTGTTGGGTTCGTAATAGTTCGATTCCGCAGAAGAATAGGTAAGGCAGTAGCCGTATTGCGAGGCAAAGACGTTACCAACAGTAAAGAGTCGTAGCTTAATGGGTCACTTTAAAAGAGCGTGGGGCACCGTAACTCTGATTGCGCTGAGTGCGTTATTTATTGCGCTAGCTTCGGTCATAAATGTCGGTGCTAAAACTGAACCAGTTGAAATCACAGTGCCAGAAACGAAGCTCAGCGTTTCTGGGTACGCTGCGCCAAATGCTTTGGTGCAAGTCTCAAATAACAGTAGCTTATCATCATCCGTACTGGCGGATAGTAGTGGATTCTTTACAACAACTTTCGTTTCCGCTTCTGGAATCAGAACGGTCAGTGTTCATTTCGTTGACCAGGAATCTGTAGCATCAAAAGTAAGCACAAAGCAGGTGAGTGTTAACCCGCAAACCACAACTTCAGTTGAATTTGTTTTGCCTCCAACCCTAACTCGGCGCGGCCCTGAGATATTGAACAGCGGTAAAGTTATACTGAGCGGGTACAGTCTGCCGCAGACTACAGTTAATCTGAGACTGACACCGCTACAGACGCGCACTGTTCAGAGTAATAGCAATGGATTCTATGAGTTTGTACTACCTCTTACAACTTTGAACCCCGGAAGCTATGACGCGGTTACCTATGTAAAGAAGACAGGAGTCACTAGCCCTGATTCAATAAAAAAGTTTTTTATCTACAATAATAAATCTACTAATGCTCAGCTTGATTTTGTGGCCTATACAAATCTAGAAACATCATCAGTGCCACCTCCTATTGCAGAAACCCCTGAAAATGAGAGTACCATTACAGACGAGTCTGTTTTTGTAAGCGGTAAAGCTACGCCAAACTCACAAATTGTAATCTACGAAGATGGAAATATTATTGGCTCTGTCGCGGCAGACGAAAATGGCCAATGGTCTTTTATATACACAGCCAGCTATTCTCCGGTAGAACTGAGTTTTGAAGCCTGTATTAATGGTCTGTGTAGCGTGTTGTCAAATTCTTTGAGTTTATCATTTACGAAGTTTGATAGGCGCTGTAGTCAAACCACTTTTGAGCTAGCTAGATACAGGTTGTATAACAAACTGGTTAGCGAACGTATCAGTATTGATGTTCTGAAAACGAATGGGGATGGCGTTGTCACCATTGATTGGGGCGATGACCAGACTGACGAACGCTTCGACCATGATGCAGACAGGCCAGTTCAGTATAGTCATCAATATAGTTCGCCAGGGCTATACAACGCCACAATCAGGTTTACGCAAGACGACTGTAGCATCACTCGCTATTTCAGCCTTGAGATTACAGAGAGCGAGGCGGGTATTATTGCCTGGAGCCGCGTCTATTGGCTATTGGCGCTGGTGCCATTCAGCGTTGTAGCCTACAAGAAAGGCATTGTACTAATGAAAGAAGAAGAATCTCGACATTCAGCCTGATAATAATGCTACAATAATGCTAATGTATATAGAATAAGGACGCATATGGAACCACAACAACAACCACAAAAATCAAGAAAACAACTATGGCTATGGGTGGTAGCATTCTTAGTGCTGTTTGGATCAATTTTTGCTGCAGTATATTTCTGGAATGACGCTCAAGAGGCACGAGATCAGACTTCAGAGTCACTAAACGAGAAGAACCAGGAAGAAACAGATAGTGTAATAGGCAGCCTAAAAAATATCATACAGTTAGGCGATGAGAGTCCAACCCTAGCCAGAGTCGATGACCCTGAAAAACTTAAGCAAAGTAACCCAGACTTTTACGCTAACGTAGAGGTGGGAGATTACTTAGTGCTATATCCTCAGAGAGCCATAGTCTATCGAGCAAGTGAGAACAAGATAATTAACATCGCTCCTATCTTATCGCCAGATCAGCTTCAGCAGACACAAGAAGAACAGTCTACTCAGCCAGAAGTCGAAGAAGATGGCCAAACTCAAAACAGCACAGAATAAGTCCCACTAGTAAAAACGGGGATAATCCGCTATAATTGCCCCTGTTATTTCATGTTTCGGGGTGTAGCTCAGTTGGCTAGAGTGAGATGATCCAGCGTATCATCGCAAGGAAATCTTCTCTCGAAAACTCGTTTTCATAGATGAAATTTCGGGGTCGCGCATGCGTGACCGCGGTTTGGGTA
>CAYGOR010000021.1:0-16482 GCA_964351635.1 uncultured Candidatus Saccharibacteria bacterium | reverse complement strand
TATTACAATCTTCTTAGAGTCTCCAGAATACTTAATAGCGTTGTCTACTAGGTTATTCATGATTTGATTAATGCTGATCCGATCAACCGCCACTTCTGGAGCTTTTTCGTCGATAGTTAGCTCGACGCTTATTCCATGCGCTTCTGCGCGTAATTTAAGATCATTCATCACCTCTCTTAGTAGGTTGCCCCAGTTGTGCTTCTGCAATTTGAGCACCAGAGCATTCTCATCGACTCTTGCTATGTTCAGGATATTGCTGATGAAAGCAGTTAGCTGATCGGCGTTAGCGCGAGTTTTGACAATAAAATCTTGCATCTCAGCATCAAGGTGTGGTGATGCCTCATCCTGCAGAACTTCAACATAGCCTTTCATAACTGTAAGAGGCGTCCTGAGCTCATGCACAGCCATCGCCAAGTAGTTCACCTCATTGTCGAACTGGTCGTACTGAGCAGTGCGGTCAGTACATGTGATAAAAAACTGCGGTGCGGCTGGATCGGTACTTGCATAATAAGAAGCGTGCAGCTCGAACTGCTGCAGTGTCTTGCCTTCACCGTTGACTCTGCGAACTCGTTGCCATGACCTAGTTCCTGACGCTACTGAGGCAAAAGCATTATCCATCCACCGCTCCAAGGTCTCTTCTGCTGTAAATTGAATATTGAGAACGTCAAAAATAGGTTTTCCTACCGATTGATTATCTATAGAAAAGTAATTTGTGGCCGCTAGATTCACACTGGTTATTTCATGTTGGCGATTGAGAGCAATCATTGGCAGGGGTGAGTTTTGAAATAGTTTGCTGTCGCCATTATGGATAGTCGACTGAGCTTCCTTGTCTCCTGCCCCAGAACCTTGGGCTAAGGGCACGTCTTTAGTGATACTGCCCAAATCATATACATTTGTGGACAAGGATTTCGTCAACGCCTTACCGATCATCACTCCGTCTAGCTTTGGCGGCGAATCTCCGCGTGCATGACCAGCGTAACTGATGACGTTTGTCAGGACTTTAAGCGGCTGAAGCGCGACAGTCATCAAAATCCAGGTTGCCAGTGCTAAGGCAACTGCTGAAATCGCTGTCCACATGCTCCATCGAAGTAACTGGTCGTTTGCAAACATCTCGATCTGTCCAAGAGCCGACCATGCAAAAAAGCTTACTGCTCCTGCCAGCGTAAACAACACGAATGCTGCTATGAAAACTTGGATGCTGTAACGCTTGAGATTGTTCATACCCACCTAATGCATAGTAAATAAATACTAAGGATTCGAAGTTACTCGGCCTTTCTGAATTGCTGTTATCCATGTTTGGCCGCGTACAAGTGGTAGCTGTGCTTTTCCGTCGGCCGTCAATATTTCTAAAGGAGCTGTATCACTTTTCTTACGCCAAGTCGCTTTAACAATCTCTCCATTCTGGAATACGTCCGCATCGCCAGTGCCAGTGGTTCGATAGACGCTGTGAATATTGTTGCTAGCGATGCTGTAATCGGTGTACAGAGCTATAACAACCGATGGAGATATTTGTTTGCCACTGACTTCATCTTTGTGGGGCGTTCCTGACATTACTCGCTTGTAGAGATTGCTGGCTGAATCGTACGTATAAGATGTGTTGTATCTAGGACTGGATATGTCAAAGGATATCTCGGTTGCTTTCTTATTTGGAGACTCTTCTGATACTGTCTCTTCCGCTTCATCGCCATCTGATTCGCCATCTTCAATTTCTTCGCGGGTAAATGATTTAAAATCACTGCTTTTATAACCCTTTTCATCCTTAAACTGATCAAGTCTATCCATACTTGTGTATACATTGTGTGGTGCAAAACGGTTAGTTACCCTATCAAAATAGCCAGATTGTTTGCCGTGATCTAAATCTTTTACTCCAAGTGTCTGAATGAGTTTTAAGGCCTCACCACTCCCACCGCTATGAGTATAGGCGGCGTCAAATCCTTTGGCCCAACGCACGTAATAAGGCCTAGCTGAACGGATTGGACCTAATTTATCCGGTTGACTCTCCTGATACAGAGCCATGAATCGGGTTATACCGCCTTCAGCAATAGCTTCAAATACAATCCCAGCTTCTTCAAGACCTGCTTGCGGACGAGCATCAATACTATTCTCGATCATCACTGCGGTTACTGGTCGCTCAGAAAGTTTTTTTGAGACCTCAGCGCCGGTTAAAGGTGAATAATACTTAACCTCGGGTTCAGGCTCTGGAGCTGGCTCTGGTATGACGGCTGGCGTCACCACAGATTCGTCTTTTATCAGAGTAAATGCCATTACACTACCAGTGATTAGAACGGCTAATGCTATTCCGCCGACTATGGCTAGCCGCTTTTTATCTTGGTTTTTTAGTATTGTAGTGATCTTTGCTTTTATTGACCGGAAACGATCGCGTTTGGTTACATCGACCGGTCCGTCCGACTTTTGACTTTTATCCATAGATTCCTCTTATGCTCTATTGTACGGTTTTCATACGTAATTGCAACGCTATCAGGGATAAGGGATGGTACACTTATAGCTAAATGAGTGAAGAATTACAGCAGCAAATTATTGAGAAGTTAACTCAGGGGCGGACTATTCGAAGTCGCTCGGAAATTGAACAGTTATATCCACCAAGAAATCTAGAGGAAGGCGCAGAGGTAACACGCTTTGCTCCCTCCCCTACCGGATTTATGCACATCGGCGCTGTTTTTACTGCGTTACTGTGCCAGAGAGTCGCTCGGCAAACTAACGGCGTATATATACTCAGAATAGAAGATACTGACAAAAAGCGTGAAGTTGAAGGGTCGGCCCAGTTAATAGCAGAGCAGCTTGAGGCATTTGGGCTCGCAGCCGACGAGGGTCTGCAGGCTGACGGCCATGTTAAAGGAGATTATGGGCCTTATTTACAAAGTGATCGAGCAGAATACTATCTAGCCTTCGCAGTAGATATGATAAAACGCGGTAGAGCTTATCCATGTTTTGCTAGCAGTGAGGAATTGACAGCGGCTGTAGAGGATCAGAAGTCGAAAAAAATGCGGCCTGGATATTACGGCCAGTGGGCGATATGGCGTGATAGACCAGATGAAGAAATTATCGAAGCTCTCGACGCGGGTAAGCCATTTGTGCTGAGATTCAAATCTAGTGGCTCACACGATGCTAAGGTCATGCTAAGCGATAAGATAAAAGGCAAGCTGGAATTACCTCAGAACGACTTAGACGTGCCACTTATTAAGTCGGATGAAACGCGTCTGCCGACTTATCATTTGGCCCACGTTGTTGATGAGCACTTGATGCGCACAACAATTGTAATGCGCGGCGAGGAATGGTTACCGTCAACCCCACTCCACGCTGACATTGCTTTGGCGCTAGGAATAAAGCCCTTTAAATATGCTCATACACCAGTAATCTCAATACTTGATCCCGAGACTGGGACAAAAAGGAAGCTGTCAAAGCGTAAAGATCCTGAAGCTGACGTAGCCTATTGGCGAAAAAAGGCCTACCCACTAGATGCCATCAAAGCTTATTTGCTAGGCCTAGCTAACTCGAATTTCGAAGATTGGTTTAGGGAAAACCAGGACAGCGATCTTTCTGAGTTCCCTTTTTCGCTAGAGAAGCTACGCACCTCGCGCTCGCCTCTGCTTGACGTAAAGAAGCTCGAAGACTATGCCAAAGATATGATTGCCTTGATGCCTCAGGGCGAATTTAATAAGCATGTTTTGGCTTGGACGCAGCTACATGACCATTCGCTTTATGAGGCTATGATAAGCGATCCTGATTACACAGATAAAGTTCTGGCCATAGAACGTGCTGGCGACAAACCCAGAAAAGACGTTGCTAAATGGTCTGACGTACCAGAACAGTTTGGTTACTTCTTTGATTCTCCGTTCCAGGAGAATTTTTCTGGTGATATAGTCGAGATGCTTAATGACTTTACGAATGAACAAGTGGCTGCTGCCACAAAGGCATTCTTAGATAAATACAGTCACAAAGCAGATAAAGACGAATGGTTCGAGAACATGAAGAGCGCAGCAATAGAATGCGGGTTCACGCTCGACCGAAAAGAGCTCAAAGCAAACCCAGAAAAATACGCAGGTCATATAGCCGATTTCGCACGCATAATTCGTGTGAAGCTCACAGGTAGAACGAAGACACCAGATCTATATACAATAATGCAGATAATGGGCGAAGAACGCGTCAGCAACCGGCTTAGCTAGATACTAGCTGCCAGGCGGACGAGCTGGTCTGTTGTCATAGCTGATTGTCCTTCTACTACGTACCACACTCCATCATCTACCCAAGTCGCATTTGATCCATCATAGATATATAGAGTTCTGCCTCTATCAACATATGTTTGGTATTGTTTATCTTCGTCTAAAATATAGTTAGACAGTAGCGATTCGCTATTCCAATTACTTGAGCGCTGCACAACATCGTAGTGACGATCGTCCGTATTTGAGCGGAATGATACTTTTACTTGGCCACTCTGGTAGCTAATCGGCCCCTTAAAGCTAAACCCACTAGGGTTGTAGTCAGGCATGCGAGCATCAAAACCTGCCCTCGCCGCCGCAACGCGCATTGATAAATTCGGTACGTTTTGCACAGCGAAAAATCCTCCAAGCAACACAGCGGCTAGCACAGCAGAACTTAAGCCAGCAGCACGTGCGCTAATACCTAATTTGCGCATGAATTTATTCCGAGTACTTCTATGGGCAGGTGCTATTTCTTCATGCTCATGAGCTGTGGCGTTTGCCAGTGAATTTTCAATCATTCTGGCCGATTTACTTTGTTGAGTCCTCTGGGCATTATTGTGAGCCTGAGTCTGTTTAGCTAATTTTTTGACTTGTTGTCGGCTTGGGAGATGCTTTACCTGGTGATTAGATGATAGTTTTACAACCGAGCTACGTTGCTGGTCGTTAAATTTACTAATGTGTTCGCTTTTTTTAACTTGTTGAGCCACTCTAGCTCGATCTTGTGAGCCTCCCAATGAGCGTTTTCTAATTCCTGCTACAGCAGCTGGCTGTTCTGATGCTGATATCTTTCGAGTCGGCTTTTTGACGCTTCTTCGCATCAGCGTTTGTGATTTTTGGGTAGTCGTTGTAGCATGTTTTGCGGTAGTTCGCGGCCTAGCATGAGCAGGAGTAGGAGCGTTGACAGTTGTTGGCTTGCCAGTTTTCATAGGCGTCATGCCATCAAGAGATTGAGGAGATCTTGAAGAATCGCCTATTTGCTCACCTGTTGCCGCGTTATATTTTTTGCCGTTTATTTCTATAATGTTTTGCACTCGCGCGCCCACTTTTACCCTTTATTATTGTTTCTGACTTTTGCATATTTATACAATTATATAAATAGCTTGCCTGTCGTTACCCTAATGCTCCACCATCATAACGACTACTGTTAGAAAATGCAATATCATGACGTAAGTGATTGAGCAAAAAAAGTGCGCAGGGTGTTATACTGGTGGCGACAATTATGGATTATCTTGACCCTCTCAAAAAGAAACAGAAACGTCTACGTATAGGAATTGGATATGTCTTACTCGGAATCGCCATAGCCTTAGCGACAATAGTCTTAGTCTACATAACGAGTGGCTATTATGTTGATGATGAAACAGGACAAATCATACAGAATGGACTTATATATGTAGATAGTAAACCGGAGTCAGCAGAAGTTAGCTTGAATGGGGAGTTACAAGGAGACCGTACGGAATCTCGTTTTGTGGTGCCTGCTGGGGGTTATGATGTTGAACTAAATCGAGACGGTTACAGAACATGGCAGCGCTCACTAGTGCTAGACGGGGGTAGCGTGAGACGCCTAAACTACGCCCGTTTGATACCGGAAAACATCGACACCTCCATAGCGACTATAACTGAACTATCATCTGATGATTCTACACAGAGCATTGACAAACGCTGGATACTGCTCGCGACCTCTGACCCGAGAGTTCTATACAGCATAGATGTAGAATCAAATGATTTTGCCACTCGTGAATTACGTCTTCCTACCGAACTTGTACCAGATCCTGCTGATGGTAGCTGGGAATTTATTGAATGGGCAGATAATAACCGCCAGGTTCTCGCTAAATACACTTCTACTGACATAAGCTTTCACGCAATCATCAATCGTGACGCGCCTTCTGAAAGTTTCAATGTAGCTGAAAAATTCCCTGATACTGAATTTGATAGTGTACGACTTCGAGCGGACAAACGTGATCTAGTCTACCTACATAATTCTGAGTCTGGCATTCTATATAGGGGTGACACTGATGATGGCCAGGAGTCCATAGAAGAGGTCCTAAGTGGCGTAGAGGCGTTCGAGAGTTTTGGCCGCGAGGAGATTCTCTACGTTAGAGCTGCCGGTGGTGCTTCAGAGCTTAGGCTTGTCAATGAAAACAATACCTTGATATTAAAACGTATTGACGATGTACCTGAAGATAGTGAGTGGTTGCTGGCGTTCTCAAAAATCGGACCAAAATATGTAGCTGGCGTATCGCACACAAATGACAGCAAAGTAACCATATACTATGATCCGTATGATGCCGAAAAAACAAATGAGTTCATTGAAGTTCCGGTCCCAACGGCTACATTAAGGCTCGAATCACCTACTGATTTAGAAATATCCACCGATTCGAGTATCATTACTGCGCGTTCAGTAGATTCATTTGTGAGCCACGAGTTCGAAGAAGAGAAAAGCTTTAGTTTTGACTTCGAAGGTAAGCTAGACGCTAAGCAGAAGTTCAACTGGGTGGATGGCAGGCATTTTACAGTTTCATCGGGCGGTAAGCAGTACCTAATTGATTATGACGGTAGCAATCAGTACGAACTGGTGTCATCTATCAATGCACTGGGTGGGTATTTCGACAAGGATCTCGACTTCTTTTTCAGTTTTGAAGCTCCTACTCCACCAGAAGATGCCGATGACGAAGCAGAGCAGCCAAAGCTGCAGATGAACCGCAGCTTCATGCGTACTCAAGCTGATAGATAGATTAAGTGCTATGTTGGTAGATTAAAACGGCCAGAAGCGAGACCAGAGTGTAGGTGCATTAGAGGGCAGCTCCTCTGATTCCCCGCCCTGCACTTCTGATGGATCTGGCGCCGTGCTTTCTGTATTATTGCTTGGGTCAGGATCTATTTGCTCGGCCACAATAACCAGTCTATTTATAGATGTTCCCGGAGGATCACAAGTAATGAGAGTAATGGTATTTTCGCGTTCTTGAGAATCTAGTACTTCGACGGTAGTCGGTGAGACGATTTCTTTCTTATAAACTTTGTATGTATAGCGTACACCGCCGCGCTGCACGTAGAAAACGTCTTCCGCTTCAATTCGCTTCAGTAATACGAAAGCGAATTTATACTTACCCGAATTTAGAATATTGTTACTTGAATGGCCAACAATAACGCTATTTCCAATTTCTCCCGGGTTTGGGGTGGTCGCATAGTGGACCACGCCGTCCTCGAGCGCGTCTTGTATGTCTTTTTCTTCAATGCTATTTAGATCGAATACTACAGGTACTTCGACATTTATTTTTGGAATTATGATTTTTGACTCTGGGCCGACATTTTCTGAAGCTGATGGACCAATAATTGGGCTAGCGCTAACGTTCTGGCTAGGGCTAATAAATGGTGCAATAAATACTTCGTTAAAGAATACGAAAACTACTATAAGCCCGACCACGCTAGCCAGCCCGATTCCAAACAATAGCGATTTTATATGGTGTATCGGTTTAAGTTTGCCACCAGCTGAAACTTTATCTAAAATCTGAGACTTTATGTCACTAGTAGAACGGTTATTTTGCGGTTGCGCTGCAGCAGATTGATTAGTAAGTGTGCTGGTTTGGACGGGTACGGATCTGTTAGATTTCTGCTGCTTCTTGGCGTAAGCGCTTGCTGCAGACTGCATACTGTAAAATTCTTGCCACACTAGGTGCTTTTCACTGTCCGGAAGCCCAACATAGTAGTTGTGCCACTCCGTCTGAACCTCAGCCAAGGATTTCCCTGAATTAGATAGATCGTACATGAACTGTTGGTGTTCAGAGCGGTTTTTGCCAGCCGCCTGGGCTTCAATTAGTTCTTCGGCTGCATCGGGCTCTTTTTTATAATATTTAGAAATTTTCTTTCGCACCATTTCCGCCGCTGGATTGTTCATAGCTTTTAGGCTGGGTGTGTCTTTTAGACTCTTTAGCTGAGGAGTCTCGTCCAGTGACAGGTTTTCACTATCATCAAGTTCGTTAGTGCTTGGCTTTGATTCCGACTCTAAATCTAGATGACGTGTTTTGGACTCTTCGCTGCCCTGTATGCTTTTCGCTAAACTAGCGGTTTTTTCGCGTAGCTCAGCCAATAAATCATCGCTAGCACCAGGAATATTTGAGTTATTTTGCGTAGAAGCCATAATCACAACCAGTATACCAAGCGATCACTCTATTAGTAAGAAGTTAATCACAGGTGGTGCCGCCCAGGCGGACTTGGTCACATTCTGCGACCCCGCAACTTCATCTTTGCTAAAGAGATAGCAAGAGAAGCTTGCCTTGCGAAATGCACGTAAGGCATTTCTCACCCTACGCGGGCGTAATGCTCACAGGATTTTGAGTTAATCACGGCTGAAGTTAATCACAGATGGTGCCGCAGGACGGACTTGAACCGTCACGAGCGTAATGCTCACAGGATTTTGAGTCCGGCGTGTCTACCAATTCCACCACTGCGGCCCCATATATGATTAACGTGCTCGCTATTATAACTTCTACAAGGCAATTACTCAATCAGCCAGCAAACTAGTTGTAATCGCTTCAAATGGCTTTTGAGGATTCTGCAGCCAAAAGACAGAGCTGCGCGCTGCGGTTTTCACTCTCCACAACTGCTCATCGTCCTTAGTTGTGCTAACTTTGCCCTTACTGGCTACAAATTTGTACCCGTTGTGCTTTGTTATGATTATCGCTTCACGAGATGAAGTATAGCTCTGCAGGGCTTCTACAAGCTGAACCGTGCCCATGCCTAGGGTTATAGGAGATATGTGAGGAGTATTAATGAATACTTTCTGAAGTTGACTTAGCGACAGCACTAGAACGGTGTTTTCTCTATTAATAACGTCTTTTGGAGTCTCCCTGAAATATTCAGCAGCATCCTGGGTGATTGTTAATAGGCCATCGTACTTTTTGACGAATGTTTCTAGCAATATTGACGTTTCACTGTTTCTTCCTAAATCTCCAGCTAGAAGGACACCATCCGCCCAATTACTTAGCCTAATAAAATCATCCAGAGCTTTTTTAGAAAAACTTCCGCTAGGAGTGCTCGGAGCGAATTCTGCATCAGGTAGCATTCCGCCAGCTATCTTCCTAATGGCGTCTGGTAGAAGGACGTTCACTACTCCTATGCCTGCAGCTTCGGCTTCAGCAAAAGCTTGGCCAGGAGCGCCAAATCCAAACTGATTGCCGCCGATAATTAATAGCTTTCCTGCTCCTCGTTTAGACTCTGGCCTGCTCCAGAGAATGTCTGGAAATAGTGGCTCAGATTGTTGTTTCAGCCAGCCTATATGATCCATCTTGCTCCTCTAGTGTATATGCGATGCTTCTGCGTTCGATAACTATCTTCCAGCCTTGTCTTTTTGCATGCTCTAGGAGCTCCTGCTCGGGGTTAAATGCTATGGGATTGGTAACCATTGCAAGCATACTCGCATCATTTATGCTGTCTCCGATGGCGTAACTGTCCTCGATCGTTAAGTCATTATCGTTCATCAGCTTCTCTATAATCTTGTGTTTGTCTTTGTAAGTAGTCTGCTCAACTTCAGGAATTAATTTCCCATTTCTTTTTTTAGTTTCCTCACCTATGACAAGATCGAATCCATGGTATTTTGCAAAAGGCTCAACTATTTCCTGAAATGAACCTGATATTGCGATCAGATAATAACCTTCACTTTTAAGCTTATTAAGTAGATTCTTCGAATATACATACACGTGGTCTTTCCTTGGTTGGATGATGTCTTCTATATGCTCTTCAAGAGTGGAAGAGCGTAACTCATGTACATGACTTGACCATATATTTACAAGTGTTTTGGAGTATTCTTTGTAAGCATCTTTGGACCTCCTGCCTTTCCAGGCAGCCCGAGCTTGCTGTATGTCATCTTTGTAGTTTTTGCTAAGCTTGTCGTTCGACACCAGGAATTCAACAACGTCAAAGAAAAAGGCGTTTCTATATAGCGTTCCATCAATATCGAATACTGCGAATTTACGTTTCATGCCTTCATTATGACATTATCACTAAGATTTAACGGACAAATGTTAGTATCTTCTCGTAGATCGGGCTAAAAGTTTCGTGCTCAAACAAATCCGACTTGTGATCAGAGTATATAATTTTCCCGCTTGCACGGTGCACCAAGAAAATAGCAGGAGCTATGAACAGACTTCCGTCAATCTTTCCTTGTTTGAACCCATGATCACGTACAGAATGAACCCATTGCGGTATGTCGTTTATAAATTTGCCGGCATTTTTAAACGATGGTTTGACACCAAACTTTTTGTAATGGGTCATTTCTTTATCGGGGACTATTGGGAAAGGAGGTTTAATTTTATGCCGTCCGTAGATATTCTTTTTTATCTGCTCAGCATCGGATTGAACGAATGAAATAATATCGCACCTAGCATCAGCTAATAGTGGAGCCTCTACAGACAGTCTATGAATACTGAGATTACAGAACGGACAGCCAGCGTAGCGTAAGAAAGCCAACAGAATATACTCTTTCTTAAGCCCTTTAATATCTACGTGCTTCCCGAAAGTATCACTTAGTTTCATTTTCGGCAATATGTCCCCTGTCTGAACGCTCACGATATCTCCGTTATCTAATGATAGAAAGTATATAGTAGTTTCGATATAATATTCGTTAAGTAGTATGAACACGCCAAATATAGCACCAGAACAATTACCAGGAACCGGCAATGTCCTAAGCGGCAGAACAAGGGTTGTAGTCGGATCTTTTATAACTACTGGAATAGTAGCAGGCGTTGGCGGATTAGTTTATGCAGGTTTAGAAGTACTCGATGAAAGCAAGTATGTACCTGATTCTGTGCAGGGAAAAGGGGCGATATCATTAGTAGCTGGGTCGCTTCTGCTAGCTGCAACCCTAATTTCTAGAGAAAGAAAAAGAACCATTGTTACTGAATCTGAATACTAACAGGACAATGATCGCTGCCCATGACATCAGGATGTATTTCTGCTGAGATTATCCTGGATTTTAAATCCTCGCTGGCTAACCAGTAATCTATTCTCCAGCCGACATTTCTAGCCCTGGCATTGGCCCAATGTGTCCACCAGGTATAGGTATCTGTTTTAGTTGGATGCAATTCCCTGAAAGTGTCAATTAAACCGAGCCCTAGTAAGTCTGTAAAATCCTTGCGTTCTTCATCTGTGAAGCCGTGTTTGCCGACATTTTCTTTTGGTCTAGCTAGGTCGATTTCTTGGTGCGCGACATTGAAATCACCACAGGCCAAAACCGGCTTGTGTTTCTGCAATTCAGCAATATGATCCTGGTAGGCTGGTCCCCAGACTTTTTCGCGCAGTTCTAGCCTGCCCAGGTCGCCCTTACTGTTAGGAGTGTAGACAGTAGTTACGTAGAAATCGTCGAACTCTAGGGTCATCACTCTTCCCTCTTTGCTCGGATCGCCGAATTTATCAATGAAGTTGTATTTGGCCAGTATATCTTTTGAGAAGTTTTGCTGAACGCTTAGCGGTTTGATTTTAGTGAATATTGCGGTTCCTGAGTATCCTGCTTTTTCACCATCATGCCAGTATTCTTCATAGTCTTCGAGGTCAAACTCTGATTGATCTTGGTTGGCTTTCGTCTCTTGCAAGCACAGAATATCGGGCTGGTGCTTCTGGGTAAACTCCTGCAGCGCCCCTTTTTTCCATACAGCGCGGATGCCATTAACATTCCAAGAATATAGCTTCATAGTCGAAGTTTATCATATTGACTAGTTGTGCGTTATGTCCTACTGTATCTTTTATGCCACAACTTTCCCCTTTCCTGACAGGCGGGCTTCTTGACTCGCAGGGTTTTGACGACCCACACCGGTGGCCGATGCAATTATCCGAAGTGGACGGACGTCTCCAAATTAATTTTCCGAAAGCAGAGAAAAATTTGCCAGCGGTTTTTCGATTATTCGATCGTGGCAAGGAGCATGAATCAGCGGTGATTGAATTTGAGAGACCACTCGGTGGTATTTGTCTGAGCGCAGCCAAGCGAGCGGTCTTGCCAAGAGACACAAATTACCCCTTTAATAAGCTTCGCATTTTTGGTGTAGAGAATTTACTAGTGGAACCAGTCGGGGATGGTTTAGACGCTTCTGCACTGAATATTTCTGAAGCTGGGCATAGGTTTGTCGCTGAGTGGCTTCTCTTAAGAGCTAACGAGGCCCTGGAAGTTAAGGATGATTTATTTAATGAAGGAGTCTGGAGTCTGCTTAACGATCACAGAGACCAGTAGTCGTTGCGTTTAATATAATCTTCTAAGAATCTGTCAATTATTGAAGTATTTTGTTACAATCAACCTTGATGTATAAAAGAATTCTACTAAAAGTGTCTGGTGAACAATTAGCAGGCAAGCACGATTCAGGTATTGACCCTGATGTTGTCTCGCAAATCGCCGCCGAAGCAAAAGCTGTCTGTGAAGCAGGTGTGCAGCTCGTAGTCATCGCCGGTGGCGGTAACATGGTCCGCGGAGCGCAAGTCGCAGGTGATGGTATAAAGCGTGTTACTGCTGATCAAATGGGAATGTTATCAGGACTTATTAACGCCATAGCAATGACAGATATATTTGAAGCAAATGGAGTCTCAACTCGCTGCCTTAGCAATCTCTACGCATCTCAAGTCGCTGAAAACTACTCTTTCAGACTTGCTGAAAAGCATTTAGACAGCGGTCGTGTCTTGGTTGTAGCGGGTGGTATCGGCCGACCTTATTCTACTCATGACAGTGCGGCGATTTCTATTGGCCTAGAACTGGATTGTGACGTAGTTCTGAAGTCCACCAAAGTCGATGGTGTCTATGATAAAGATCCTGCTGTGCATAGCGATGCTAAAAAATACGAAAGCTTGGATTACCAAACAGCCATGGAAAACCCGCAGGTAAAAGTCATGGACAAGGCCGCTCTAGGCTTAGCTTCTGAGCAAGAAATGCCGGTGATTGTTTACAACTTAGACGAGCCTGATGCGTTGATGCGCATTGTAAACGGCGAAAATCTCGGAACAAAGATTAGTTAGAAACATGGCTGATCAAACCCCAGATGGATCAGGTGGAGATATATCTCCAGAGCACCTTGAAGTACTGCGTAATATAGAAGAGCAAGTAGCGCCCGCCCAACAACAATAATGGAAAAGCGCACTATCCAGTACGATAAGTTCTCTGACTCAGCGATTGTGGTCTATTCTGCGTTTGGAGCAGCATTTTTATTTAAATTTATAGAAGTAATTAATACTCTTTAATATTGACGCATCTCTCGCTGGGAGTTCCTGGTATCATCTCGCTTTTTGATTGTTTGTCGTTTATCCCAAGTCTTCTTCCCCTTACCTATCGCAATTCGAAGTTTGATAAATCGGCTTTTAGTCATTAATGCTACAGGTACTATGCTCATACCCTGCTGCCTAGCGGCTACAAGTTTGTCTATCTCTTTGCGGTTTGCCAGTAATTTACGATCTTGCGTAGATTCTTTTTCATCAATAGGTATTCCATTACTCCCATGAATAACTGCACCAATTAGGAACAGTTCTCCGTTTCTGACATTTACGTAAGCTCCCTGGAGTTGCCCTCTGCCTAGACGCAAGGCTTTGGTTTCCCTGCCGTTAAGAACTATACCCACAACAAACTCATTGCCGAGCTGATAATCAAATGATGCTCGTCGATTTCTAATAGTCTTCGTCTGTGGACTTTTCTTCTTGGCCATTCAACCATTCTAACAGAGGTTATGCCTCTTGACAAAATGTCGAAAATTGTAAATAATAGAGGTATTATGAGTATGAATTCGGATATGAACGGATATGAAAATTTAAAGCGACTATCCACCGAGCCTTGCAGTAGAGGTGTGTTTGTGGGCGGATTCTCTGAAGACGGTGAATTCGTCGCTCCATTTATGGATGCTATAAGTGCTATCCATGAGGATGTGGAGTTCGTTCAACTAGGTAAAGCTATGACTAGGCCTCGTAAATTGCGTAATATATTTGATAAACCAACGACTTTGTATGGCCACTCTGGATTTTGGATTGGAGCACGTAGGCTCGTAGGTTTGCCTAAACAGATTATTGCTGATGATCCTCTTGAACCGACGAAAGCTTGGGATATGGTGATGCGCGCAAATGCTCTAGATGACAAAGGTACTGTGCTCGAGCCTGCAGTCCCAGAGCCTAAAAAAAGTAACGGTGCTAAGGCTGTTATACGACGTCCAAGGCAGCTTGACATACTAAGGCAAGGTAGAAAAATCTCTACTGGTATGGAGTTGGTGCATCTTGCGTCCACAGGTGATATTGACGCACTTATGATTACATACAGATCTCAAGGAGAATTCGAATTCGGATATACAGCAGAAGCGCGTTCTGTTGTTGACGATATCAAAGTAGAACGCGATATAAGCTTTGATTGTACAGCAGGTTTTGTCGATGGGACTCACAATGCCATGCTATTGCAGCCACAGCGCACGCTTCGTAATATCGGGTTTGTCATGGGGTGGCGTCAAGACTAGACTTGCACTTGCTCTATCTGTCGGATGTCTAACGGTACTTTGCTAGCTCGTTCTTAGCGTTGTCCCATATTTCTGGGGCTGATCTGTCGGTCTTCATGTGGTACCACCACTCAATTCCCCATAAATCTATGTCTCTAATCCCAGTATCAATGGCATATTTTATGCGTGAAGCGACCATATCAGGACTGAATGATTTGTATAGCTCTTCTAAAGGCGCATCGCGCATATCATAATCTACTCCGTCTGGTAGCCAGGGTTCTGTTTGCAGTTCATGGACTATTGATTCCCTGCCAGTAGTTAACTCAGTTCCACCCGCTAGGAAGCTATAGAACCATGAAGGAAGTGGATATTCAAAATATCGTTTTGTGACTGTCTTATCCCAGACCCTTTTGTATATAGCAGCCCCTACCTTATCCGCCCGCGGCTCCCTAATCGGCCAACTAGGAACAGCATTATTGCTCCGGTTAACTATTAACGGACGCGTGTCGTCGATAGATTTAACGAAGTAGTATTCCTCTATAAGTCTGTCTCTATCATGGTCCGGGCAGTCACCAAAGACACTCAGTAAGAACTCATTTTCTAATTGATACTCGACAAGCACAGCGCGGTCTTTGTATCTGTTAATAGTCTCTGCTGTATATTCCTTAAGGTCCTCAAGCCACTCTGCTTTAGACTTCTCCATCGCCCATTCTGGCCCGTGACACTCTGGCCACCTAGGTTGACGCAGTCCAATTGATAGCGCAATTTCCCCGCCAGCTTCTTCGATCATGTCAAATTGCCAATCCAATTCGCTAAAATCATATTCATCTTCGCTGGGCTCGTGCATATTCCAGTAGCTAACCAGTCGATAGCGTTTTATGCCTAAGTCATCGATCATTGCTGACAGAACTTCCTGAGGTTGATCACCAAAATATCGAGAATAGTTTGGTACGAATGTGGTGCCTATTTTTATTGGTTCGCTTTTATGCTTTTGTTGGTACCAGTAGGCTAACCCATATGCAGATGAAGTCAACAAAAATAGCATAGCTGCTAATAGCACGAAGAATTTGCCCACTTTAGAGCGATTGCCCCAGAATGCATGGCCAAGCGCATGCTTAACGTATGCTTTACTAGATTTAGGATTGTTTTTCTTTTTGCCCACTCGCTTGATACTTATTCATTAGTCATTGATACTGTAAGCGTATGCTTACGCTTAGTCTGATAATACCAGTTTACAACGAGGAGCGCCACATCAAAGAGTGCCTAGAAGCCATAGCCGCTCAAACAGTTGCGCCCAATGAAGTGATAGTGGTTGACAATAACTGCACCGACCAAACGATAAAAATTGCTAAAACATTCCCTTTCGTTACAGTAATTCGCGAGAAAACGCCGGGGTTGATAGCAGCCCGCAACGCAGGGTTCGCCGCAGCTAGTGGTGACATCTTAGGCCGCATAGATGCAGATAGCGTTATCGAGCCTAATTGGGTTAGCGTAGTAATGCAGCAGTTCAGTGATAAGAGTCTGGGAGGTTTGAGCGGCTTCGGATATACCTCTGTTATGCACTACATGACTTGGCCTAAATCTCTTCTATTTTCTAGGCTCTATCATTGGTACGCAGAATTCTCCTTTGGCCAGCAGATGATGTGGGGAGCAAATATGGCACTGCGTGCTGACGCTTGGGACGAGATAAAAGATTATACTGAGAAGAAAGATGATGCTGTCCATGAGGATCAGGATATATCTATTCTGCTAGTCTCTAAGACTGACTTTAAGCAGCAGCTCTGCCGAGACATGTTAATTTCTACGCCTGGTCAGACCTATCG
>CAYGOR010000020.1:0-17856 GCA_964351635.1 uncultured Candidatus Saccharibacteria bacterium | reverse complement strand
ACAACGTATTGACATCTGTTAGTATTTTCTGATAAGATGTTATGAATCGCTAAAAATCTTGGTGAGTTGATGGGTCCTATGTAAGTCAAATTACAGGGAAACCGGCATCCACCAAGAATTTTTATGCTCTAAAAATAGAGCGCGACAATAAGATTATTAAACAAGAAAGGTTTAGGATAATCTCCTAAATAACACTATGAAAGCACTCATCACGAGAAAACTCGGTATGACATCAGCTATCCTCGAAGATGGCACAATGTCTGCTGTAACTTTGCTTTCCGCTAGTCCTTGCGTCATTACGCAGCTTAAAACAGATGAAACCGATGGTTATCAATCTATTCAAGTGGGATTTGAGGAAGCTAAAAAGCCAAGCAAGCCACAGGTTGGCGCTCACAAGGCAATCAAGACATCTCCTAAAGTCATTCGCGAATTCCGTACAGAAGGCCAAGAATTACCAGAAGACCTCAAGGTAGGCTCAGAGCTAACCGCAGAGGTCTTTTCAGTTGGAGACGTTGTTGACGTAGTCGGCACAAGCAAGGGTAAAGGCTATGCTGGAACAATCAAGCGACACAATTTCCACCGCCAGCGTGCATCACATGGTGGTAAAGGTAACACTCGAAAAGTCGGTTCAATCGGATCTATGTACCCACAGAAAATCTTCAAGGGCAAGAAAATGGCCGGAAGAATGGGTGGAGACCGCGTTACTGTTAAGAATCTGAAGATAGCTATTGTTAATAGCGAAAAAGGAATCTTGGCCGTCAGCGGAGCTGTACCAGGACCAAGACAAAGTATTGTGCTCGTGAAAGGAGTGAAGTAATGGCAACTCCTACATTTACTAAGAGCGGCACTAAGGCTACAACAGCTGCAAAGCTTAATAAAGACGTCTTTGGCGTTGAAGTTAAGAGTCACGGTTTGCTTAAGCAAGCTTACGTAACTTACCAAGCTAACTCTCGTGAGAACCTAGCTAAGACTCTGCGGCGCGGTGAAGTTCGCGGTGGTGGTAAGAAGCCTTGGAAGCAAAAAGGTACTGGACGTGCTCGTTTCGGATCTATTCGCGTACCTATTTGGCGCGGTGGTGGTATTACTTTCGGACCACTAGGGAACGAGAATTATTCACGTAGCCTAAACCGCAAAGCTAAACAACAGGCTATTCGTCAAGCGCTAACCGTTAATGCAGATAACATAATCGTTATTGAGACCTTTGAATGTAAAGACGGTAAAACAGCACCTGCAAAAGCTTTTCTAGATAAAATTGGTGCCAAAAGAAATATCTTATTGGTTGTCAGCAACAAGGATCAGCTAGTAGATAGAGCAACAAGGAATCTAGAAAATGTTAAGGCAGTTCACGCGCAATACCTTAATGTGTATGACCTACTGAACGCTGACACTATAGTTATTAGCAAGAAATCTTTGGATATTATAGACAGCTGGCTTGGAAATAAAGGAGACGCAAAATGAGTAAAGTATTGACCCTAAAACCGCGGCTCAGCGAGAAGACATATGCACTTAGTCAAAACGGCGTATTTGTGTTTGTAGTCCCTAGAGATGCTAACAAGCATGATGTCGCTACAGCTGTTGCCCAGACTTACGATGTAACGGTAGAAAACGTACGCATCGTAGTTCAACAAGGAAAGACCAGCCGACAGTACCGCGGTCGCCGATTCGTTAATGGTGAGCGAAGTGACTTTAAGAAAGCCTACGTAACACTTAAAGAAGGCGACAGTATTCCGATATTTGCTGCCGTAGAAGAAGCAGAAAAGGAGTCTAAATAATGCCAGTACGACAGATGAAGCCTAATACTCCTGGACAGCGCGGGATGACTACACGGGACTTTGATGCTATTACAGCTAAAAAGCCGATCAAGTCATTGATTATTAAGAAGAAGATTACAGCTGGACGTAACAATGCAGGACGTATAACTACTCGACATAAGGGTGGAGGCGTAAAGCGTCATATCCGAAATGTGAACTTCACTCTTCCAGTGGGCACTTCAGCGACTATTGAAGCAATTGAGTACGATCCAGGACGAAGTGCCAATATTGCTAGAATCAAAGACCAAGAAGGTCAATACCACTACGTTCTTGCTGCTGGCAAAATGAAAGTTGGCGGAAAGATTGAATCAGGCCCAGATGTACCCGTTTCAGTTGGAAACAGAATGCCATTAAAGAATATCCCTGCAGGCTCAGCTATTTATGCTATCGAGCTTACTCCAGGCCGCGGTGCACAGCTAGTGCGTTCAGCAGGAACTGGCGCTCAACTAACAGCTAAAGAGGACGATTACTGCCAAGTTAAGCTTCCTAGTGGTGAGGTGCGACGAGTTAAGTCAGAAGCTATGGCAACTATTGGTGTCGTAGGTAACCCAAATCACCAGAACGTGAAGTACGGTAAAGCCGGACGAAAGCGTAAGATGGGCGTACGGCCAACAGTTCGCGGTGTCGTTATGAACGCTGCAGATCATCCGCACGGTGGTGGTGATGGTGGACGTCATGGTATTGGTGGTGGTGTTAACCACGGTGCTGCTCCAAGAACTCCTTGGGGACAGAAAACATTAGGTTACAAGACCCGCTCACGACGTAAGTCAACCAAGATGATCGTCAGAAGTCGTCATGAAGGAAAGAGGAGATAGATCATGAGTAGATCATTGAAGAAAGGGCCATATATTGACCCTAAACTGGCAAAGAAAGTCGATGCACTTGGAAAAGAAGATCGCAGCGTTATTAAGACGTGGGCACGTGGCTCAACTATTCCACCTGAATTTGTCGGACGAACAATAGCTGTTCATAACGGAAAAGTGCATGTACCAGTATTTATTACAGAGAACATGGTCGGCCACAAGTTGGGCGAATTTAGCCCTACACGTAAGTTCCGTAAACACGGCGGAAAGATGGCCAAGTAATCATGTCAAAAGAAGTAAAAGCAATCGCTAAGGGAGTAAGACAATCTCCACGTAAAGTGTCTGAAGTAGCGGCTTTAGTTCGCAACCGAACAGTTGCTGACGCATTAACTATCCTGGGACATGCTCCACGCCGCGCCGCTATTCCAGTTCAGAAAGTCATAGCTAGTGCTAAAGCAAACGCAACTTACAACCATAATCTACTAGAGAATTCATTAGTTATTTCAGAGATTAACGTAACTGCTGGCCCTAGAATCAAGCGATTCAGACCGGCTGCTCATGGACGAGCATTGCCTTTTGAGCGCAAGTCTAGCCACATTAAAGTTGTTGTTATGGGTGAAGAGCGCAAGGCGAAGAAGCCAGCGGCTAAACCAGCAGATGAAAACCAAACTAAGGAGGCAAAATAATGGGCCAAAAAGTAAACCCTATCAGCATGCGCCTCCAGGTTAATAAGAAATGGCGCAGCAAGTGGTTCGCAGCTAAGAACGACTACGCTAAATACCTTACTGAAGACCTAGCTGTGCGCAAGCTGATCAAGAATAAGCTAGGTAGCCGCGCTGCTATTAACAGCGTTGACATCGAAAGATCACCAAATCTAGTCACAGTAACTATCCAGACTGCAAAAGCTGGTGTTGTTATCGGACGTGGTGGTGCTGGCGTTAATGAGCTAAAGGCTGAAATTCAGAAAATCTACGGCGGAGAAGTTAGGGTCAATATAGAAGAGATTAAGAAAGCTGAAATGTACGCTAAGTTGGTAGCAGAAAATATCGCAAACCAACTGGAGCGCAGAATCGCTTTCAGACGCGCTACTAAACAATCTGCTGCAGCAACTATGCGTGCAGGTGCAAAAGGAATTCGTATTGAAGTAGCTGGAAGACTCAACGGAGCTGAAATGTCACGCCGCGAAAAAGTAGTTGAGGGCAGTGTTCCTTTGCATACTATCAGGGCTGACATTGACTATGCACATGCTGAAGCCAACACCCCAGCTGGTATTATCGGAGTTAAAGTTTGGATCTACAAAGGGGAGGCAGTATAAATGTTAGTCCCTAATAAATTGAAGTACCGCAAGGTACGAATCGGTAAGAATAAAGGTGTTGCGACTAGCGGCAACTATATCGCACATGGTGAGTACGGACTGCAGGCTCTATCTAATGAGCGAGTCACATCACGTCAGATTGAGGCAGCACGTCAGGCCATGACTCGTTACACAAAACGAGGCGGCCAAATCTGGATACGAATTTTCCCGCATACGCCTGTTACCAAAAAGCCACAAGACGTCAAGATGGGTGGCGGTAAAGGAAACCCTGAATATTTTGCAGCTAAAGTTAAGGCTGGAACAGTAATGTTTGAAATTGGTGGAGTGCCTGAGGATCAAGCGCGCGAAGCAATGCGACTTGCCGCCCACAAGCTGCCGACTAAAACAAGATTCCTCAAGAGGGAGACAGCATAATGGCAGACAAGAAAGAAACTAGGCGAACAATGGAAGACATCCGCAAAATGACTGCAGACGAACTAGTGAAAGAAACAAACGTGCTGCGTGCAGATATTGCAGAGATGAAGAGACGAATCCACATGGGTGAAGTCACAAATCCACGGGTAGTTAGAGTTAAAAGACGCGAGCTTGCACGAATGCTAACCGTGCTCAGTGAGCATTTATCAAAGGAAAGGGCATAATAGTTATGGCAAAGACAATTCAAGGAACAGTAGTTTCTGACAAAGCCGACAAGACGATCGTGCTCTCAGTAACTCAAAGAAAAACTCATCCAATTTATAAAAAGCAGTACTCTCAGACTGCGCGATACATTGCACATGATGAGAATAACGAAGCTAATATCGGCGACATGGTGGAAGTTGTTGAAACAAGGCCAATATCAAAGCGTAAAACTTTGAAGCTCTCAAAAGTAATTAAGAGAGCTGATATTGCTGCATCACAGACGGTTGAGGCTATTACAGCATCCGATGAAGGTAGCGAATCTAAGATTCAGGCCCAAAAAGAAGCCGAAGCTGCAGAGGCAAAGGCCGCAGAAGAAGCAAGCGAGGAGTCACAGGAATGATTCAGGCTGAAAGTAGACTAAAAGTGACCGATAACAGTGGTGCAAAAGAGATTCTTTGTATCAAGGTTTTAGGTGGCTCAAAGCGACGTTATGCTCGCGTTGGTGACATTATCACAGCAAGTGTTAAAGAAGCAGCACCAAATGGTCAAGTTAAGAAGAAGGCTGTAGTTCAAGCTGTAGTAGTTCGCTCAAGACAAACGATTCGCCGAAAAGACGGTTCAACTATCAAGTTTGACGATAACGCAGCCGTGATAATTAACGAAGAGAAATTGCCACGCGCAACTCGTATATTTGGACCTGTACCGCGAGAGCTACGTGATCAGGGATATGCAAAGATTGTCTCACTAGCACCGGAGGTACTGTAATGTTTAAAATTCGATTGAAAAAAGGTGATGAAGTTGTAGTTACTACAGGTAAATACAAAGGCCAAAAGGGTAAAATCACTGCAACTCACCCGACTAAGAACATGGTTACTGTTGAAAATATAAATGTCGTAAAACGTCATGTAAAGCCAACCCAGCAAAGCCCACAAGGTGGGATTGTCGAAAAGACAAAACCACTGCCGGTAAGTAACGTTGCAGTTGTTGACCCAACAAGTAAAAAGCCTACTAAAATTGGCTACAAGTTGGATAAGAATGGAAATAAAGTTCGTATATATAAGAGTAGCGGAAAGGAGATCAAGTAATGGCTGAAGCAACTAAAAAATCAGTGAAGAAAACTTCTGATAGTAATCTACCTCGACTGAAACAGCAATACGTTGATCAGATCCGTAAAGAATTGCAAAAGGAACTAGGACTGAAAAGTATTAGCGAAGCTCCAAGACTTAGAAAAATTATCGTTTCTTCAGGGCTTGGAAAAGGCAAAGATGATAAGAAGATTTTTGAAGTCGCTGCCAATACTATCTCTAAGATAACTGGTCAAAAGCCGGTTGAAACAATAGCTCGTAAATCAATTGCTACATTTAAACTCCGAGAAGGAATGAAAATTGGCACAATGGTTACATTACGCGGCGACCGAATGTATGAATTTGCTGATCGTTTGATAAACATCGTACTGCCTAGGCTGCGAGACTTTCATGGCGTCAGTAACAACTCATTTGATGGTCAGGGCAACTACAGCATAGGATTGCGCGACCAGTCAGTCTTTCCAGAATTGACCTTTGAGGAGACCACAACTGCACATGGCCTACAAATAAATTTTGTAATAGATGCTAAAGATCGTGAACACGCAAGAGCATTGTTGAATAAGTTCGGAATGCCGTTCATGAAGGAAGGAAAATAAGATGGCTAAGAAATCTATGATAGCTCGTGACAAGAAACGAGCAAAGATGATTGAGAAATATGCTGCAAAACGAGCAGAACTAAAAGCGGCAGGTGATTATGATGCACTAGCTTTGCTTCCAAAGAACTCATCACCGACTCGTAAAAAGAACCGATGCGCAGAAACTGGTCGTCCAAGGGGATATATGCGTCGATTTGGCCTAAGCCGAATCGCTTTCCGTGAACATGCAAGCAAAGGCGAAATACCTGGCATAACAAAGAGTAGCTGGTAGAGGAGATATATATGATAGTAAGCACAGACCCAATCGCAGATATGCTAACCCGCATTCGTAACGGACTAGCAGTTCGTAAAACCGCTGTTAATATGCCCCATAGCAATATGAAAGAGGCAGTTGCGAAGATTCTTGCGGAGAATAAGTACATAAATGGTGTTTCAGTTGAAGGTGAAGGTGTTAGTAAGACATTAGTCCTACAAATTCTTGAAGAAGATGCAAATTCTCCGATTACTCAATTGAAGAAAATCAGCAAACCAGGCCGCCGCGCATACAGCAAAGCGAAAGAAATACCTGTTGTTAAGCAAGGGCGAGGCATGATTATCATGTCGACACCTAAAGGCATAATGACTGGTGATCAAGCTAAAGAAAAGTCTCTCGGAGGAGAAATCCTCTGCGAGGTGTATTAATAAAGGAATTATATGAGTCGAATAGGAAAACAGCCAATTGCAATTCCAGCAGGTGTGACAATTACTGTCGACGATAGCAGCGTTTCGGTCAAAGGACCTAAAGGCGAACTATCCGAGCAGCTGCAAAAAGGGATCACTGTAAAAGAAGAAGATAACAATATTATTGTGTCTAGAATTAATGATGAAAAAGTTCACAAAGGAAACCACGGTTTAATGCGAACATTAATTGCTAACATGGTTACTGGTGTTACAGAAGGATTTGAGAAGAAGCTAGTCGTCAGCGGCGTTGGCTATAGAGTCAGCTTAGCTGGAGCTGGAATAAAGCTTTATTTGGGATTCTCTCACGAAATTGAATACAAGCTTCCAGAAGGTATTACAGCTAAAATTGACCAGATGACGATAACTATCCAAGGGATTAGTAAACAGTTAGTCGGACAAGTTGCTGCAGATATACGTGCACTCAAGAAACCTGAACCGTACAAAGGCAAGGGTATATCTTACGAAGGTGAAAGAATTTTGCGTAAGTCCGGAAAGTCAGGTAAGGAGTAAGCCATGAGTGAAGCAATAAATAAATCATCAAACCGCAATTCACGAGCTACAAGAGTTCGTTCAACAATACATGGCACATCTGATCGTCCAAGGCTTAGTGTCTTTATAAGCAACCAGCATATCAGTGCACAGCTAATAGACGATGACAAAGGAGTGACAATCGCTTCCGCCTCAACAATAGGTAGTAAAATGACTGGTACTATGAGCGAGAAAGCTGAAAAGATTGGTACAGAGGTAGCGAAAGCTGGTAAATCAAAGAAAGTTAAGAAAGTAGCTTTTGATCGTGGTAGCAAGAAATATCACGGCAGGCTTAAAGCGCTAGCAGACGGCGCACGTAAAGAAGGATTGGAGTTTTAAATGGCGGCTGAAGGTAGACAACGTCGTGGTGGCCGTGAGCGCGGTCCTGCAAGAGAAGAGAAGCAATTTGACGAGAGAGTGGTTACTATTGATCGCGTTGCCCGCGTCGTAAAGGGTGGTCGTCGTTTCCGTTTCCGAGCACTCGTAGTTATCGGCGACGGTAAAGGTAAAGTCGGCGTCGGCTCTGCTAAAGGCGCTGATGTTACTGCAGCAGTTAGCAAAGCGACTGACGTTGCTAAGAAAAGCATCGTTAATGTAGCGATTGAAAACAACACAGTAGCACACGAACAACAATCTCAGGTTTCTGGTGCTAAAATCTTGCTAAAGCCGGCATCAGAAGGTACCGGACTTATTGCAGGTGGGGCTGTTCGAGTTGTTCTGGAAGTAGCTGGTTATCATAACGTTCTTTCTAAATCACTGGGCTCAAGCAACAAAACAAATGTTGCTTACGCGACTGTCGAGGCGCTAAAAGCAATTAAGCCGCGTTCTGAGTGGCATCGAAATGCTCAAAAAACTGCAAAGAAATCAAATGCCACCGCAAAAACGGAGGAAAAATAAATGAAGTACAACGAGCTAAAAATCAGCAAAGACCGTAAATCAAACCGGGTCGGCCGAGGAATATCTGCTGGCCAAGGTAAGACTGCTGGTCGAGGTACTAAAGGTCAAAAAGCTAGAGCTGGCTGGAGCAAGAAGCGAGGCTTCGAAGGTGGGCAGAACCCACTGGTTGCTAGACTGCCTAAACTAAGAGGCTTCAAGCGTCACGTCAAAGGTGCAACAACGATCACAACATCAAGACTTAATGATTTCGATAAGTTAGTAGACAACTATACCTTGTATGAAGCTAAGTTTATTAAAAACCCAGATGTTGCAGTTAAAGTAGTGCTTCGAGGTGAGCTAAAGAAGAAGCTTGAAGTTAGGCTTCAAGGGGCATCAGCAAACGCTAAAGAAGCGATCACTAAAGCTGGAGGGTCGTTTGAGAAAGTCGCTCGACCACAGGCTACAAAAAAAGAGTCAGACGACAAGTAAATAAAACCTGGTAGGTGGCTCATGCTGCCTGCTATACTGTGCGTTAGTTAATAAGAGGGAATACAAACACGTGAATTGGAAAGTGATCGCAAGGTCTCTAAAGACATCAGATATGCGCAAACGCGTGTTTGCTGTGTTTGGTATTTTGGTAGTATTTCGCTTGTTGGCTCAGATACCTATACCACTAGCTGACCCTACTACCCTGAGACAGCTGCTTGAAACATTATTTACTGCCACGCAAGGCACTCAGTTACTTGGATTCTTTGATACTATCTCTGGCGGTGCCCTAGCGAACTTTTCAATTATGCTCATAGGCCTTGGGCCATACATTAACGCTAGTATTATCATGCAGCTATTGACACAGGCGATTCCTAAGCTAGAGACACTGAATAAAGAGGGCGAATACGGTCGTCGTAAGATTAACCAGATAACCCGCCTATTGGTAGTTCCATTAGCTATTATCCAGTCCATCGGAGCTATAGTTTTGGTTAGGCAAGCTGCGCAATCAGTATCTGGAGAAGACATACTAGCTGGTGCAACGCTAAACACCTGGATACTTATGGTGGTTGCGTTAACGGCAGGTGCAATCTTGCTGATGTGGCTCGGTGAATTGATAACAGAGCAGAGCATTGGTAACGGAATAAGCTTGCTTATAACGGCTGGTATCGTCTCTACTATGCCAGGAATTATAAGCTCAATTGCTACCGACATATTCTCAGGCGAAAATTCATTCTCAGTATTCGGCCGAACGATTAACTACGATAGCAGCACTTTATGGATTGCATTTGCCCTGACGTCCTTAACTATAATTACTACCTGGGTAGTCGTTAAGCTCAATGAAGCCCAAAGGCGCATAACCATTAATTATGCTAAACGCGTGCAAGGTAACAGAGCTTACGGCGGAGTAACAACCACCTTGCCAATTAAAATGATTACAGCCGGAGTGATACCAATTATCTTTGCGGTTGCCTTCCTGAGCGTTCCTAGCTTTGCCGGGCAAATAATGAGTGGTAGCCGATATGCTGACCTAGGAACAGACATGACGAGAGTTTTTCAAAACCCAACCAGTCAGTACCTAAGAGAATTCGAAAATCCAGTTACGACAGAGTTTCTAAATTTTGGTGAACCGGATCCTGTCCTTGCACAAAGCGGCGTAGTGGCACAATTCAGCTTGGAGCCATTCATATATCCTGCGGTCTACTTTACTCTTATCGTAATGTTCACGTTCTTTTATACTTCGATTACATTTAATGCTAAAGAAATAGCTGAGAACCTTCAGAAGCAAGGTGGGTTTATTGAAGGTATACGAAGCGGCAAAGACACTGAAAGGTACCTAAGAGCAGTTGTTAATAGGCTTACGTTGTTTGGCTCAATCGCCTTAGGACTCATAGCCCTCTCACCTATTATTGCCCAGTACTGGATAAATACCAGTATTACAATTGGCGGCACAAGTATACTGATCCTAGTCGCCGTTGCACTTGAGACTCTGCGTCAGATAGAATCGCGTGCACTTATGATTACCTACGACGATTATTCATCACCAGACTACCTGAAAGGAAGTGAAGACCAAGGCGAAAAGAAGCCTAAGCGAAGACTACGTAAACGTTCAGCTTAGATTCTATAATATTACCCTTGCACTCAAGCAACTACCTCTGGTATAATCAAATCTTGACACTATAATTTATGGCTAAAAACAAGGAAGTAATCGAATTATCTGGCAAAATCGTTGAGACGCTGCCCGGAACACAGTTCAAAGTCGAACTTGAAAATGGCCATCAGATTATTGCACATGTTGCGGGAAGAATGCGAAAGCACTACATCCGCATTGTGCCGGGAGACACAGTCAAGGTAGAGTTAACACCTTACGATCTTACAAAAGGTCGTATTACATACCGAGGCTGAGTACGTTTAATAATATAAGTGCAGTGCGTCTGAGACTATTTATAGGCTCTGATCCGTACATGCGTAACTCTAGTAGTTACACATTATTGCCCCAGAAAGGATTTACTGAAGGGATGAAAGTACGTGCAAGTGTGAAGAAGATTTCACCTGACGATAAGATTGTTCGCCGCAAAGGCCGACTCTACGTCATAAATAAATACAAAAAGAAGCATAAGCAGAGGCAAGGTTAGATATGGCTCGAATTTCAGGAGTTACTATTCCTAATGAAAAGCAAATTCGATTTGCTCTTGCATACGTTTATGGAATTGGTGATAAAACAAGTGTCGATATTCTATCGCGCGCAAATGTTGAGCAGACTGTCAGGGTCAAAGACCTAAGTGATAGTGAAATCTCAAGAATCCAAGACGTTATTAATGAAAAATATATGGTTGAAGGTGAGTTGCAGCGTGTTGTAACAGCTAACATTAAACGCTTGAAGGATATCCGAGCATACCGTGGCGAGCGTCACAGCAAGAGTCTACCTTCACGTGGCCAGAGAACTAAGACGAACGCTAGAACTCGTCGTGGTAAGAAATTGACTGTCGGTGGCACGGCTAAGAAAGCGCCATCAAAGACTTAGGATAATATTATGGAAGAAGATAAGACAACAAATACAGCTGAAGTGCCTGCCCTCGAAACAGCAGAGAAAAAGCCCTCAGCATCAAAGCGCAAAAAGAACAAACGAGCCGTATCTTACGGGCAATTGCATATTCAGGCAACTTTCAACAACACTATCGTTAGCTTTACCGACAAGCAAGGACAGATTCTTACGCAGTCTAGTGCTGGAGCATGTGGTTTCCGCGGAAGCAAAAAAGGTACAGCGTATGCGGCACAGATTGCTGCTGAAAAAGCTGGTAACTTAGCAAAACAACAACACGGGCTATCTAAAGTAGATGTTTTTGTAAAAGGAATCGGTCAAGGCCGAGATACAGCGGTTCGTGCACTAGCTAATCTAGATATTTCAGTTGAAAGCATTAGTGACGTCACAGGTGTGCCACACGGTGGAACACGACCGCGAAAGCAGAGGAGAAACTAACATGGCTCGAGATACACGATCAATAGTTAAAATGAGCCGCCGAGAGGGTTATGCATTGCATCCTAAAGCGCATAAAGCCCTTGTTAAGCGACCTAGCCCTCCAGGGCAGGCAGCTGGCGGAAGATTCAGAAGCAAGACTTCACAGTATTCACTGCAACTTCGAGAAAAGCAGAAAGTTAAACGACTTTACGGACTTTTAGAAAAGCAGTTTTCTAGATTGATGAAAGAAGCAAATGCTTCAAAGGGTCAGTCAGGAAAAATACTTCTAAAGTTACTTGAGCAAAGAGCTGATAACGCAGTATACCGAGCTGGTTTTGCGACTAGCCGACGTGCTGCTAGACAGTTAGTTACACATGGTCATTTCATGATTAACGGACGAAGATTCGACGTACCAAGTATGCGTATGAAAGCTGGTGACGAACTCGTAGTTCGCGAAGGCAGCCAAAAGACAGAGTATTTCAAGCGTCTTGATGACGTTAGCCCAGCTGGTGACAGTGTGGGATGGCTAAAAGCTGACCGTAAAAAATTCAGCATTACAGTAACCGGCGAACCAACCCGTGAAGAGGTTGAACCTGGAATTAATGAACAACTAATTGTTGAGTACTACTCACGTTAAACAAAGGTGGAGGAAAGATACCTTATGTCAAATCAAATTAACACACCAACCATCACGAACGTTGCGGATGACGGTGATAATAAATCAACCTTTGTAATCGAGCCTCTTCACAGTGGCTACGGTATGACACTAGGAAACAGTCTACGACGAGTGTTGCTTTCGAGCATCTCGGGTGCGGCAGTAACTTCGTTCAGGATTGATGGCGTGAGTCATGAATTCACTGCAATCGAAGGAATAAAGGAAGATGTTGTTGCAATTATGCAAAACCTCAAGGGTATTCGATTCCGAGTATTCTCTGATGAGCCACAGACAGTAGTCCTAGAGAAAAAAGGCTCTGGTGCCGTAACAGCTAAAGATATCAAAACTACTGCTGACGTCGAAGTTGTGAACGCTGGACATCACATTGCTAGCATAGACAGCAAATCTGCTTCACTGAAAATAGAGCTTATAGTAGAAAAAGGTCGTGGCTACCGCACAATCGAAGAAGAAGGTGGTAAGAAAAGCTCTGACTTCATCTCACTTGACGCTATATTCAGCCCTGTATCACGAGTTCGATACAGCGTAGAGAACACACGTGTAGGTCAGATGACTAACTTAGATAGACTTAGCGTCGTTGTAGAGACTGACGGAACTATCACCCCAAGAGACGCATTTGAAGAAGCCAATGCAATCTTGATGAGCCAGTACGAAGCCCTAGCAGGTAAGACTCGCGTCGAAACTGCTCCTGTCCTAGTTGAAGCCTCAGCTGCTGCAGCCGCTAACGAGCCGGTCGAGGAGAAAGATTCACTTTCAACTTCAATCGAAGATTTGAACTTTTCAGCTCGAACAACTAACGCGCTCATAAACAATGATATTCAGACCCTAAAAGACCTATTCAGCCTTACCGATGCTGAGCTAAAGGACCTTAAGGGGTTCGGAAGCAAAGCACTTGATGAAGTTCGTGAAAAGCTTGCGGAGTTGGAGCTATAAATGCACAGACACGGATATAAAGGCCGCAAATTCGGCCGCGAAAAGGATGAGCGAACAGCTCTCATGAAAGGTCTAGCAGACAGCTTGATTCTACATGGTGAAATAGAAACTACCCTGACAAAAGCGAAAGAAACACTACCTTATGTAGAAAGACTAATCACAAAGGCTAAAAAGGGTGATTTGCATAACAGGAGAATGGTGATTAATGCTTTGCAAACGCGTGAAGCAGCTCAGAAACTAGTTAATGAAATCGCTCCTAAGCTTACTAGCCGAGTAAGCGGACATCTGCGCATAGAGAGGACTACAGTCAGACGGGGTGATAACGCCCAGCTCGCTACAGTTTCTTTTGTAGATGATCTCAAGTCTGCACCTGTAGCTAAGAAAGCAGAGAAAACCTCAGCAGCAAGTGCACCGACAAAGACAGCAAGTAAAACAGCTACCACCAAGAAGCCTGCAGCAAAGAAAGCTGCTAAAAAGACGGAGGCCAAAAAATGAGTACCTATAGTGCAAAGCCAACAGAAGTAACCCGCGCATGGCACTTAGTTGACGCTTCTACGGCCACTCTCGGACGGGTTGCAGGTGATGTAGCTCAACTTTTGACTGGTAAAGGTAAGCCAATGTTTACTAAGCATATTGATTGCGGCGATTTCGTTGTAGTCATAAATGCTGGGAACATTAAAGTTACTGGTAACAAAATGGAAGATAAAGTTTACTACCGACACACTGGCTATCCAGGTGGTATCAAAGATCGCACTTTGCGTGAACAAATGGAGAAAGACCCAACTGAAGCAATCATCAAAGCCGTTCGCGGGATGCTTCCGGTAAACAAACTTAGAGATGACAGATTAAAGAGACTTAAAGTCTATGCAGGTGAAGAGCACAATCATGCCGCCCAGAAGCCTGTTGAATACAAGCTAAAGGAGGCTAAGTAATATGGCTACAGAACACTATACATACGCGCTTGGTCGTCGTAAGAGCGCTACAGCTAAGGTTCGAGTAACTAACGGTAAGGGCAACTTTACTATAAATGGCAAGCCTGCAAAAGAATATTTTGCAGATAGCGCCATGCTACTAACTGAGATTGAAGCGCCATTCAAGGCAATCGACGACAATAAATACGATGTTTCAGTCGTTGTTGATGGCGGAGGTCACGCAGGGCAAATCGACGCTATAAAGCTAGCAGTATCGAAAGCTTTGGTTGAGAAGAACGAAGCTCTTAAAGCCACTTTGAAGAAGTCAGGCTTACTTAGCCGCGATTCAAGGATCAAAGAACGTAAGAAGTTCGGTCTTAAAGGCGCTCGTAAGCAACGTCAGTTCACGAAGCGATAATTACTCTGCTTAAATGTTCCGTTTTCTGCATCTAAAGAAAGGTGATGAATGGATAATTCCTTACACCTTGTTTTCTTGCATCTTACTGTCGTCAGGACTGAGCCGTAGAAACGGAATTCTAGTTATACTATCGTTTATTCTGATAGTACATTCATCGTATTTAGTGTGTAAAAAATACAGTTTCAAAAAATCTGCTCTACATACATTGAACTGTTTAATTATAGTAGCTATTACACTACTGCTTCTTAGTGCTCTTGCTTGACATTCTTTCTGTGTATGGACTATCATCTACTTTATGGTTACAACTAATCGTTATTTTGACTTCTTCTGGTTTACCGAGTCACTCGAGGCGGCTAGTTCATAATTTAAAAACACTAGAAAGACGATAAACCGCTTCCACGAAAAAGAAGCGGTTTTTTAAATTTTAAGGATATATAGATGACACCAGAACAATTTAGAATAAGACAAGAGTTAAAAAAGCTAGCAAACCCCGAAGGAGATGATGCTTCATGGGGCAAGCGTAAAGCTGTTGAGGCAACAGCAAATATCGCAGTAGACCAAAAGATATGCAGAAATAGTGAACTAGGCTGTGCTTTATGCGAGATTGCAGAAGTTACATGTAATGATGTAAACGGGTTACTCGCAGAGCTGCATTGTGATGAAGGGGCTATAACTGTAGAATAGAACATATATGAGTAAAAAGGTGATACTAACAGGCATTAGGGCCAATAACGATCTAACGATTGGCAACTACTTTGGTGCTATTTTACCCATCATTGATATGGCGAAAACGAAGTCTGATGAATATCAAGTAAATCTATTCGTGCCAGACCTGCATAGTTTCACGACTCCAGTTGATCACTCAACGTTGCAGCAGCAGATACAACATAACCTCAGAGTGTTTGTGGCCGCAGGACTCCCACTTAACAATTCCGATGTGCATATTTACCGTCAAAGCTACGTCCCAGCCCACAGTGAGCTAACCTGGATTCTCGACTGTTTCACCGGCGTTGGAGAAATGAAGAGAATGACTCAATTTAAGGATAAGTCAGGAGTCCAATTAGGTCGAAACGATTCACTGCCTGATAAGTTATCTTACAAAGGTAAAAGTGTAACTGCCGAAGAACTCCAGGAAATAATGGGTGCATATGAAGACTTCATAAATAGATCAGGAGAGTTTAGGAACGAAAACAGAAGAAGAGAAGAGTCTGTTAGTGTAGGATTATTTAACTACCCAGTACTAATGGCCGCCGATATATTGCTGTACGGGGCAAGTTACGTGCCAGTCGGCGATGATCAGACGCAACACCTAGAATTCACACGTGATATAGCTGAGAGAATGAATAATAAGTTGGATCAGGAGCTTTTCGTTATTCCAGAGCCTGTTAAGAACCAACATACGTTCTTCGGTAAAGATCAAGGTTTACGCATTAAAGATCTGCAAGATCCTACCAAAAAGATGAGTAAAAGCGACGATAGCAGCAAAGGAGTAGTATTTTTAGGTGATTCTCCAGAGCAAGCTGCAAAGAAGATAATGTCAGCCGCCACTGATTCCATAGGTAGCATTAATCTAGATTGGGAAAATCAACCAGGAATATCAAATTTACTGCAAATACTTGCACTGCTAACCAACCGGGGTGTAGGTGAAGTAGAACTAGAATGGAAAGGTAAAAGCAGCTACGGAGATCTGAAAAATGAAGTAGCCACTAGTATGCAGAACTTCCTTGCCACATTCCAAGATAACTTGGAAAAAGTAGACGATAACGCTATTACTGATAAGCTAACAACTTCTGAGAAGGCTATGAACGACCAGGCGAACTCAACTCTACTTAAGACGCAAAAGGCCGTCGGCTTACGGTAATAATGGCGGAAAAAGAGAAGAAATTCGAAAAGAAAAAAGCTTTTTGGCCTATTACTATTCCTCTCGGTTTTCTCAGGCAGCTAATTTTTGGACCTGACAAGAAATGAAACATACTATAACAGTTTCAGAAGAAGACGGGACAGTTAGAGTCGATAAGTTTTTGGCTGCTAAATTCCCTGAATACTCCCGGGCAGCTATAACTAAGCTTTTCGATCTTAATCTAATTAAATTAAAAGGCGAATCAATCCAGCCTGGTCACAAGCTGCGAGTCGGAGCAGAGGTTGAATATGATCTAGGGCCTCTAGCGCAAAAACCCGAGGTAATAGAACTGCCAATATTGTATGAAGATGAAGACGTAATAGTTGTTGATAAGCCTGCCGGGATAATCTCGCATGCGAGAGGACGGTTCTGGCAGGAAGCATCTGTTGCTAGTTTCATCAGAGACCGAATTAGCGGCATGGAAGGTGAACGTGGCGGAATAGTCCATCGCCTAGATAGAGCTACCTCGGGAGTTATGGTCTGCGCTAAAAACGAAGCTGCACTCAAACACTTGCAGAAACAGTTCGCCGACAGGAAAGTCGAAAAAGTCTATGTAGCAGTAATTAAGGGCAAACTTACTCCGGAGGAGGCTATTATTGATGCCGCTATAGAGCGGAATACTAAAGACCCAAAAAGATTTAAGGTATCTAAAACAGGCAAACAGGCTCAAACGCATTATGTTAGCCATTCTAATGGTTCCGGCTATTCAATCGTGACACTGACGCCGAAAACAGGTAGAACACACCAGCTCAGATTACATCTCGACTATGTGAATCATCCGATAGTTGGTGATGAATTATACGGTGGAGAAAAAGCTAGCAGGTTGATGCTCCACGCCATTAAACTTAGAATTACAATGCCAAACGGAAAGACCAAAGAATTCACTTCTCCGCTGCCAAACGAATTTAAGGATTATCATGATGATGAGGAATAAGCGTACAGAGGCAATAATAAGTGCTTTCCTTGCTAAACCTAAAGGCTCGCTGATTATTGAAGGATCCAAAAACGCCGGGCGTGAATTAATAGTTAAAGATTTATGCAGCAAGCTTCTTGGTAATAAATACCCGGCTAACGCTCATACGTATTCGCCGGAAGATGGCAAAGTTATCGGCATAGATATAGCCCGCCAAATCCGAAAAACGTTTATGACAAAAGCTGATATATCCAACGGTTTTAGCAAGATAATAATAGTTGATCAAGCGGAACTCATGACTTCTGAAGCTC
>CAYGOR010000019.1:0-18270 GCA_964351635.1 uncultured Candidatus Saccharibacteria bacterium | reverse complement strand
CTAGTATGTGGCTGCTGTATAAAACCTAGGCGCTCTAAATGTGCCATCTCGGAGCGGATAGTTGCACTAGAAACATTAAAAATTTTCGCCAATAACTGTGAACCCACTGGGCTAGCAACTTCAGCGTACTCTTCAACAATTGCGCGCAAAATCTTTTCTTGGCGTTCAGACATAGTGCTCATCAAGTTAATTATAGCACTTGGATGCTTAGAGTGCCAGAACTGCTCTAACTTAGTAGCTTATTAAAATTTTCTTCATAATCGTCTAGAACCGAACCTACTTCTGAACGCTGATCGCTCGACTGTTCTTTACCAGATACGTAGTTTGCGATTTCCAGTGCTGCCTCAACAAAATCATGATTAATAACAACTCTAACTTTTGGCTCACTGCGTATTAGACTAATAACTTTTTGAGCCGTCCGAATCCTGTTTAGAAACTCAGTTTTCGATATTTTTTCTCTTCCTTCAAACCTCTGTCGCCATTCTTTAAATGATGGGGGTAATATAGCTATGACCTTCGTGTCTGGCTTTGCGGCCAAAACGTTCAACGCGCCGCCAAACTCTACTTCATTTACGGCTGGCTTACCTGCAGAGGCTGCTTTTTCTAATTCACGAATGCTTGTGCCGCTAACTTGTTGGTCATGGATAAGCTCAGCTTCTAGAAATTCTCCTGCCCTCAGGTCTTCGAGCATCCCTTCTTCTGTCCTAAAAAAGTAATTAACGCCGTGTTTTTCCATTTTTCCATCGCGGAACTTAGGAGGCCTAGTAGTATCAGAAATAATCTGCTGAAAATCATGCTCGGCTACGAGTTGGTTAATTATCGTATTTCTTCCACCCGCGGCCGGGCCAATAAGCACCACATAATCAACATCGTGCAATACTTTATGGGCATGCGATGACACGTGATAATCACTTAGAGCATCTACGAAAGCTTGTTTTTGTTTTAGAATTATCTCTTCCATGGAGCAAGTATAGAGCTCAGAGGTAAAGCGTGCAAGCAATAGTTAAAACAGATCGTCGGCATCTCCCAATTTTTCCAACAAATCTCCGCCCAATTTCATAGCATAGGATTGTCTTTTTTCGTCAACCTCATATCCGCTAAGGGCGTTCTTTATGTCTTCACTAGCCAGCTCAAGCTGATCATTTAGTATTAATGTAAAATCTTCGTTGAGCGCAGCGTGCAAAGAAATTTTTGCTTCCTCTAGCCGCCTTTCGAAGCTGCTACTGTCGCCTCTTTCGCCAATCCTTCTCATCCACTCAACATAACTAGGCGGCATAATATATAGCTTGTGAATCTTCTTAAACCCGAGAGTTGCAAATAGCTCCATCTGATCTGCACGAATAGCCATCATCGCCTGACCTTTGTCAGGATAAGCCTTGCGCCTCGTGCCATAAAACTCATTTGTCTCCGCAATCAAAAATTGAACGTATTCGCCATGTTTAATGTCTGTTAGAATTCCAGGCAAATCGGATCGGAAAAAATAATCACGTTTATCCTTTTCACCATCTCGAGGCGGCCTTGTGACATCACTTAGTACTTGCTGCATGTTCAGCTTTTTCATAAGCGTTGTTTTGCCAGCACCTGTTGGGCCCACGAAAGCAACCAGCTCAACTTCTTGCAGCTCTCGCCGAACTCTATCATTAGGCTGATAGCCGTCAATCAGTGCGCGAGCAATTCGCAAGAAATATTCTTTTTCCATACCCCTTAATTGTAGCCTAAAGCGTAAGCAATCAGGTAAAACCAATCTGCAATTATCTTCAAGTGAGAATTAAAGCAGTTAATCCCGCTTTAGAAGTACCGTGAAAGCTTCGGCTGGAATATCAACTTTACCAAATCGCTTCAGGCGCTCTTTTCCTCTTTTTTGCTTAGCTAAGACCTTTTTCTTTCGAGACACGTCACCGCCATAAAGACCACTAGTGACGTCTTTTCTGTAGGCGCTAAGATCTTCGCGCGCGATAAATTTACCGCCAATTGCAGCTTGCAGTGCAACTTTAAAGTTTTGACGAGGTATAATTTCTTTCAGTTTCTCAACAGTTGTTCGGCCTAGATTATTTGCTTCACTGCGGTGACACATTACACTTAGCGCCTCGACAATATCACCAGCAACGTAAAAATCTAATCTAACAAGATCTTCAGCATGATAGTCGGATAACTCATAATTAAATGAACCGTACCCAGAAGTTTGGCTTTTTAGTTTGTCATAAAAATCGGTTAGCAGATTTGCCAGTGGGGCTTCAAAAGCAACTTGCGCCAAATGATCATCGACATAGCTGACGTTTTTCTGTAGACCACGAGAGCTGGTTATGAGCTGAATTACTGTTCCTACATATTCCTTAGGCACAACAATCTCACCATTAATCCAGGGCTCTCTAATCTCTTCGATTTCGTTTGCCAGCGGCACATTACTAGCTGCCGTTACTTCAAGTTGTTCGCCACTAGTTAGAAGGATTTTGTAATCGGTTGATGGATTAGTGACTATCAGGTCGATTTCAAACTCGCGCTCAATGCGCTCACGAATAATGTCTAGATGGAGTAATCCTAGAAAACCTACCCTGAATCCATGCCCGAGCACTGGTGAGTTCTCTGGCGTGTACTCTAAAGCTGAGTCGCTAAGCTTTAGTTTGTCCATTGCATCTTTTAACTGCGGATAGAATTCGTTACTGCTAGGGAAAAATCCAGCGTAAACAAAAGGCTTGACCTCTTTGTATCCCGCCAAAGGCTTAGCAGACTCATTGGCAATCATAACTGTATCGCCAACGCGTGCTTCGCTGGTATCGTGAAAATTTGTCACGATGTAACCAATTTCACCTGTAGATAATTCATCAAACGGCTTCATCGCAGGAGACAAAGCCCCTACTTCCAGGGCTTCTCCACGCGCTTCGGTTGCGGCCATCTTGATAGCCGCTCGCTTGCCTATCTTTCCGTCGAATAACCTTACGTAAAGCACAACGCCGCGATATTCATCATAAAAACTATCGAATATTAGCGCTCTGGTAGGATCATCGTTTTTCCCGCTTGGAGGGGGTACGTCCTCTACTAATCTATCCAACACCTTTTCGACGCCTGAACCAGTTTTGGCACTAATTGTCATAATGTCTAATTCATCACATCCCAAAAGACTGATTATTTCTTTACTTACTTTCGGTACATCTGCAGCTGGTAGATCAATTTTGTTTAAAACTGGAATTATAGTCAGGTCAGCTTCAAGAGCAAGATAGACGTTGGCTATGGTCTGAGCCTGTATACCTTGGCTCGCATCTACTACCAAAATAGCGCCTTCGCATGCTTGCAGGCTGCGTGAAACTTCGTAAGAAAAATCAACATGCCCAGGTGTATCAATCAAGTTCAGCTGCACTCCCTTATGCTGCATCCTAACAGGGGCGAGCTTTATCGTAATGCCGCGCTCACGCTCCAAATCCATTTTATCGAGATGTTGCGCTTTCATATCTCGCATCTCAACAGTTCCTGTCATCTCAAGCAAACGATCAGCAAGCGTACTTTTGCCGTGATCGATGTGTGCAATTATGCAGAAGTTGCGTATATTTTCTTGTGACATTCAACTGATTATAACAGAGGTCGACTATTACCTCCGATTCAGGTTACATTTTTATCGGCCTTAAGACCAGTTTTGTAAGCTTGTTTATCGCAATCTGCGCTTCTTTAAATCCAAATAATGTAGATACCCCGATGTGCACTGCGAATGTTATAAAAACAATTGCTCCTAGCTTGGTTCCGAGCGCGAAGAACCCAATATCACTTGCCTGAAGTGGCAGTATTGTAACCATAATGAAAGCTGTGACCATAGTGAATCCTGTCACTGAAATCAGCCGAATGACTGTGCGCAAAAGCTCTGGAGTAAAAAGTTTCGGATCACGCAAATGTATCACAATACCCAAAACGACTACCTCAGCGAAAGCTACGATTGATTGAGCTATGGCCAAACCTGCTGCACCATAGGCTTCTGGCCGTGCGAGTGCAAATACCAAAATAATGTTTAACGCTATCGCAAAGACAGAGATAATAAGCGGGGTTGAGCTGTCTTTAAAAGCATAGAAATATCGCGTAAGGAGTGTAAAGATAATCCTGAAGAATATAGCAACTGCTAAGAAGCCTAGTATCAGGGCGATCTCTGGTGATCCTCGTTTGAAAATCAAGCGAGCTAGGTAACCTCTACAGAAGTAGGTTACTACCATTATTGGTAGGGCAATCCACATCAATATCCGCAACACCTCGATGAAATCCTTGCGGAATAAGTCAGGACGACCTTGAGATAACCTTTCTGTGAGCCGTGGAAAGGCCGCAGTAGAAATCGAAGAACCAATTAGCAATATTGGGGCTGTGTGCAAGATGAAAGCGTTCTCGTAATTACTGACCACGCCCTGGCCTATAACAGTCGCTCGGTTAGTCTCGACTATAGAGTTTACTGAGTCGATTCCTTGATCAAGCGATCTAGCCGGCAGAAGACGTAATATCTTGCGGAATTCAGGTGATTTCAATCTTATTTCAGGTTTATAGTGGAAACTCAGTCCTTTTACACCGATCAGCGCGACCAAAAACTGCACTAGTGCTCCAACGCCCGCCCCAATACCAAGTCCGGTAATACCAACACTGCCTCCCAATAAGAAGATGCTGGCTATAATGACCGCGTTGTATACGATAGGAGTTATTGCAAATATGAAGAAGCGTCCAAACACCTGCTGTGTACTGGTTAATATACCTGATAATGTGAAAAAGAAAGGGTTAAATGCAATGTAGCGCATGATGGTTACTGCATTATCGTGTGACTGCGGAGACAGGTCAGCGATCAAATGCATTAGAGGATCGGCAAACAACAAGATCATAATACCCAGCGCAAAGGTAATAATACCGAGCAGATTCATCAAGCTATTTGAGAGTTGCCAAACCCCTCGTTTATCACCTTTACTCATTCTGTCACTAAGAACAGGGATTAAAACTACGCTAAGAACTCCAGCAGCTAGGACATAAAAGAAGAAATCAGGAACTTTGAAGGCAGCAAAATAGGCGTCGGTACTATTGGGACCATACAGTTCAAAATTACCGTTAACGAGCATGGTGCGCAAAAACCCGAGTAATTGCGCGAAAAGCATACTCACCACTAACAGCGTGGCGGCACCAGGAAGAGATATCCGCTTTGCTGTGCGGGTGATAGTATTAGCCATATGCCTCTACAGTATAAAGCGCTAACGCCTCAAACTGAACTCAATTTTAATAAAGTGATGCGGCTTTCGGCATCTTAGTGCCTTCAAACAGTTTTTTGACCTCAGAGTCTTCCAGAGTCTCCTTCTCTAGAAGAGCATCTTTGAGTTCATCAAGCTTTTTACGATTCGCAGTTATTACTACTTTTGCCCTTTCGGCTGCCTCAGTAATTAATGACTCTACTTCATCGTCAATAACTTTTGCAGTCTCATCAGAGTATTGTCGCTCGTGCATCATTCTGTCCATTATCATTCCGTCGTCAACATGAAATACTTGGTTGCGAAGTTTCTTGCCCATCCCTTGATTTGTTACCATTTCTCGGGCTAACTCTGCAGCTTTCTGTAAGTCGTTACCTGCTCCTGTGGTTACTTTGTCGGAGCCATAGACTATCTCTTCAGCGATACGACCGCCAAGCATTCTTGCCAGAATATCTTTGTATTCGACAATACTGTGGTAGCTCCGGTCTTCTGGCGGGATAAACCAAGTTACGCCGCCCGTTCCACCCCTAGGGATTATAGTAACTTTATGAACGTCATCGCTATCGGGCATCACATGACCGACAATCGCATGACCAGCTTCGTGATAAGCAGTCAGCTCTTTTTCCTTATCGTTCATCACTTTGCTTTTACGTTCAGGCCCAATGGCAACCTTTTCGAATGCTGCAGTTACGTCGTCGTTAGTAACAGTTTTTCGGTTATTCTTGGCGGCGACTATGGCAGCCTCATTCATTATATTTGCTAAGTCAGCGCCACTTGTACCAGCAGTTTTAGCTGCTAACTTGTCCAGATTTACTGCTTTTTCAAGTGGTTTTTTCTTTGCGTGAACCTTCAAAATTGCTTCGCGATCTTTCCTGTCTGGCAACCCAATATTTACTCTGCGGTCAAACCTTCCAGGTCGCAACAAAGCTGGATCTAGTACGTCAGCGCGGTTAGTGGCCGCCAAAACAATGACGTTTTGACCCTGCTCGAAACCATCCATTTCAACAAGTATCTGATTGAGCGTCTGCTCTCTCTCGTCGTGTCCACCACCCATTCCGGATCCACGGCGACGTCCTACTGCGTCAATCTCATCTACAAATATAATGGCTGGCGCATTTTTCTTAGCCTTACTAAATAAGTCTCTAACCCTGCTAGCTCCAACACCTACAAACATTTCTACGAACTCTGAACCAGACAAACTAAAGAACGGAACGTCAGCTTCACCCGCGACAGCACGTGCAAGCATGGTTTTACCTGTCCCAGGAGGACCAACTAGAAGCATACCTTTTGGAATACGAGCGCCGTTGGCTTCATATTTTTTAGGATTTTTTAGAAAGTCGACGATTTCTTCTAGGTCTTCCTTGGCCTCAGCAGATCCTGCAATATCAGTGAATGTAACCTTATCTTTTTCGTTACCATACAGCCGGGCTTTGCTGCGTCCGAAACTCATTGCTTGGTTGCCCTGACCCTGGGCGCTGCGCATCATCCAGAACAATAATCCACCAATTAAGAACACTGGAAGAAGTGCTACTGCAAGATCACGCCATACCTTACCAGAAGTATCAGGCTCTTCGATGCTAACCTTAACACTGCGGTTTTCTAATCCTTGTTCATAGATGGAGGAGCCAGGCTCTTTTTGTGATTCCTGCGTTGGCTCTTCCTCACCTTCAGGGGTTACCTTCAATTTGTTACCTTCAACAATAATTTCACTGATTTCCCCATTATTGGCGCGCTGAACAACATCAGAAAATGCGACTGATTCTAGATCAGAGTCAGGGGAGTAGCTACTAAAGCCAAGAGCCAAGAAGCCAACGATAATTACTAAAAATAATGCAGTTCGTATATTGCGGTTATTGCCGCCTTTTTTGCCAGGAGGGCCGATAGGCTTCTTAGGAGGTTTGATTTTTTTGTCCATAATAGTTCCCTTTTCTTGATTCGTTTAGCCATTTTTTATGGGCCTTATAGTGAAGATTATACCTGGCGCCCCTCGACTTTTTGCTGAATAGAGACATTTTCGCGATCACTTACAAGCCAGCGCCGTTCATCTATGTCGACCTTTTTACCAATCGGCAATGTCTTTGAAGCAACTGTTATCCGGTGTATCTTTTGACTGTCCAGCTCTTGAACTCCTGCTTTAATTAGCCACTGACGAATTATTTCTGTTTGAGAAGCCCAGTCAAAATGCAGCAGATGACTTCGACGAAGTATGTTTTCTGACGGGACTATATGTTCGAGCAGACCATCAACTTCAAAATAAATATCTTGCAACTTTTTACGGATACTTAACGTCTTGATACTAGAGCTTTTCAATGAGGGAGCTATTTTCATGCGAACATAATTTCTTAGGTAGTCTTCACTTTCATTGCTTGGATCCTCGCGCCATTTTATGTCATTATTTTTTGCATAAATCAGCAGATCGTCCTTGGAGGAATTAATTAACGGCCGCAGCAATTCTTTAGTGTTAGTTAATGACACAAGTCCACGCGGCCCAGTGCCCCTAAGAATATTGATAATCATCGTTTCTATTACGTCATCTACATGATGAGCTGTAATGATACGCTCGGCTTCATATTTATTCTTAACCCTTCGCAAAAAATCATAGCGTTTTTCGCGTGCTAGTGCTTCGCTAGCATTTGAGCCTAACTGACCATTTTCACTTTCATAAATAAGTCCAAGTTTCGCAGCGATATCTCGGACGAACTCTGCATCTTTCGCAGAATCAGCCCGGATTCCGTGGTCATAGTGCGCCACGATGTATCGCATATCTTCCGGCTTCTTACTAGTCAGTTTATGCAAAAGCACGACAGAATCGACACCTCCGCTAACTGCCACGATAAAAGTTCTCATACGCTATACTTTAACCCAAGTATGAGTGATGTTGATTACCGAAACTTAGTAGACCGCATGAAAGACTTGCAGCTTCTCATGAACAAGTTCGCAGAAATACAGCGAATAATCTACATGCCCGATACTACAAAAAACACCGACAGACGAGAGACCGATACTGAGCATTCCTACAATCTAGCCATGCACGCTTGGTTTATTAGCCAATCCTTACCAGAACTAAACCAGGAAAAAGTTATGAAATATGCTCTGGCGCATGACATAGTCGAGATACACGCTGGTGATGTAATGGCTATTGGACGCACTGACAAGCAGCAAAAGGCTAAAGAACTGCGCGAAGCAGATGCACTGAAACAAATTGAAGCAGAATGGCCAGACTTTAAAGACCTCACGAATACCATACGCTCCTACGAGTCACAGAATGATGCGGAGAGTGTATTTGTAAAAGCACTTGATAAGATTATGCCGATATTGCACCAGACTCTGAGTGAAGGTAAAACGTGGAAAAAGCTTGATATGAACCGCGATACAGTTCTAAAAAATAAAGACGAGAAAACAAGTAATTCAGAAATTATAGCGAGTATCTGGAAGGAATTAAGAGTGGAGATACTTACCCACCCTGAGTGGTTTAATGAAGGCAAAACAGAATGAAAAATCTATACTTTATCCGACACGGTGAAGCTATAAACAACCTGAAAGATAATGAATTAGTCGGTGGTCACTTTGATGCAGCACTGACTAAAAAAGGCATACTCCAAGCACAACAAGCTGCTAAAGAAATAAAAGAGAAAAACCTAAAATTTGATGTTATTCTAAGCTCTCCGCTGCAAAGAGCTGCTGATACAGCCAGTATAATTTCCGAGGTAGTCGGATACCCACAATCGGAAATAGAATACCTGGACATCCTAAAAGAACGAGATTTTGGTGAATTAGCCGGTAAACCATTTGAAGAGGCATTAGGTATGACCATGGCTGACTACCTCGCTAATCCACTGTCCGCCGATCACTTAGATGGCGTCGAGTCGCTACTGAACCTACACCACAGAGCTGAATCACTAACCGAACTGCTCAAAAGCAGAACTGAAGATTCCATTCTTATCGTTTCGCATGGGGCTCTTGGACGATCTATCCGAAAAGTTATCGAAGGCAAAGCTTTCGATGAAGAAGTCGACAAGATTCCAAACGCTAAAATTATTAAGTTACTATAATTCGCTTCTAGGTCACGAGCACATTTTCATATCTGCTACCAACTAAAAAACACCCTAAACGGGTGTTCATTAGTTGGTAGCAGGAACGAGATTTGAACTCGAGTATTTATATGCTCACTCGGCAACATTTGCAAGAGCAAATGCTCGTTCGGCCAAGCATTGCATCCTCAATATGCCACTGGCATATTTCGCCTGTCGGTCACGAGTTAGTTTTGTCATATTACCAAATTCAAAACCCCACAATGTGTGGGGCGTTAAATTTGGTAGCAGGAACGAGATTTGAACTCGTGACCTCAGGCTTATGAGTCCTGCGCTCTAACCAACTGAGCTATCCTGCCACAAATTTCGATGATGTTCGCGTGAGATGATTCTAACAGATTGAGTATTCTTTTTCCACCAACATATCTAAATTAAAAACTTCTTGGAGCGAGGACTGACCCTGCTGACTCCAAGAAGTCTAATCGTATCTACTCAGCTGATTGGTAGATGTATGTATCGGCGCACTTTCATGCGTCGAATAGTTTGTCGTAAAGTTTTACTAGAAAACTTTTCGAATCTGATCGTTCGTAGCTCATCTTATTGCTAAAGCGTTTGAAAACTTATTTCTCAAATATCAGCGTTATCGATTATACCGATGCCGTTGATTATCCTGCCCCTTTTTACAGGAGCAAAACTCGCTCAAATTCCTTTCATCTATTTTATTTTTATATTTTTTGTTTTTGTCTATGACTCGACTAGTATTGCACAAACATTATTCGGAAAACAACTTATTTTATATTTGCGTGCACAAAATAGGTTTTCTCCGATATATAGTGGCTGGAAATGAATTTCTACCACTATTTTGATGGGTTGCGAGCGACTCTATTGGTAATAAAATCACTCGTTCCTACCAAATTAGTGTTGCAGTCGGCCAGTTGGGAGAAGGACTAGCCCTCTCCCAATTGTTCTAGCTGACTAACAGAATGCGCATTCGTCGCCCTGCTTCTTCTCTTCCATTTTCTTAAGAAGTTCAGCAGCTTCATCGGCCTGGCTTTTGCCAGTAGATTTTGTCGACTTTTTTGAAGTCGTGGCAGCTTTTGCGTCTTGCTTAGATCCTAGTCCGAAAACCATTTTGGATCCTTTCGCTTTGTTACTTTTATATTTTTGTTGATTTCTTTTTGTGTTTGATTCAACGCTAGCTATTATAGCTTATGCTTTATATTTTGTCAATAGTATTTTACAAAATTAGTTTGTATGCGGATGGTTTTCTAGCCCTACCGTGCGATCTAACAAAGGGTTAACCGCCTTCATAGCAACAAACAAGAATACCGATCCAATTGCCATAAATATCCAGTCATGCACTGACAGTGGTCCTACTTCAAAGTAATCAGCTATAGCAGGTACGTACAGAACTGCCAGCTGCAGTAACACTGAAATCACCATTGCCACAGTTAGCATCGGATTAGAAAACCATTTGATCTTATAGTCTGTGCGTATATCTACTAATCTCACTAGCTCGTATACGACCATGGCAGTGAAGGCTGCTGAGACTGCAGCGATCTGGGATTCATGATGAATGTTGTACCAGTACTGCAGGAGCATAGCGATTGTCATAAGAGCACCAAAGATAAATATTTCTGTCCAGACACGCTTAGTTAATATGGCCTCCTGGAATCTGTCTGGCTTTGCCTTTAAGACATCCCGGCGAGCTGGATCGCTGCCTAGTGCAATTGCAGGCAACCCGTCGGTTACGATGTTAATGAATAACAATTGAGCTGCCGTCAGAAGCAGGTTGTTAAAGAACAAGATACCAAACAGAATGACCAGAACTTCGGCGATGTTACAGCTAATTAGGAAGTTGACGAATTTGCGAACGTTATCAAATATACCCCTGCCTTCTTCGATAGCGTTGATAATTGTCACGAACTTATCATCAAGCAGTATCAGATCGGCAGCTTCTTTGGCTGCATCCGTGCCAGTAATTCCCATGGCAATACCTATATCAGCTGCCTTTATAGCTGGGGCGTCATTTACGCCATCACCAGTCATCGCGACCTGATGGCCGTGCTTTTTCAAGGCCTTAACTATACGGATTTTGTGCTCTGGATTAACTCTAGCGTATACAGAAATCTCTTCGACACGCTGTTCAAATTCTTTCTGAGTCATGGCTTCAAGCTCATGCCCGCTTATAGCTTCGCCTTGTATCCCAATCTCTTCAGCAACTGCTTTAGCGGTCTCTATGTAATCACCTGTAATCATAACTACTCGCATACCAGCTTGCGACTGAACTTGATGTATAACCTGCACGACTTCTTCGCGCGGCGGATCCATCATAGCCTGCAAACCAATAAATACCAGGTCTTTCTCTATCTGCTTCTCCCCTGCAGGCTGTGAGGTCTGTTCTTTATAAGCAAAGCCCAGGACCCTTAACGCTTGAGCCGCCAATGATTTATTCTGCTCTAAAATAGCTTGCTTATCGCTACTTGATAATTTGACTTTCTTGCCTGACGAATCAAGCATGTGACTACAGCGCTCTAGGCAGGCCTCAACTGAACCCTTACTAGCAATTAAAAATCCTTTTTTCGTCTTGTGAACGGTACTCATAAACTTGCGGTCACTAGTAAAAGGCACTTCGTCGACACGCTTATTCTGCGCTTGAAGTTTTTCGTACATATACTGGGCTTTGCCGGCACTTACTAGCAAAGATGCTTCTGTCGGGTCACCAAGAGCTTGTTCATCTTTGAGCCTTGCGTTGTTGCATAACGCACCTACCAGTAACAGTTGCTCATGAGCCTTGGATAATTTTGCTTTAGAGCCATTTACTGTAAATTCTCCCTGAAGACCATAGCCACCGCCGCTAACATCGATAACATTGCCGCCCGCTACAATTGAGCGAACTGTCATTTCGCCGCGCGTAAGTGTGCCTGTCTTATCAGAGCATATTACATCGGTTGAGCCTAAAGCTTCAACAGCGCTTAGTCGCCGAACCAGCCCATTCTTGGCGGCCATGCGCCTTGCCCCTAAAGCCAACGAGATGCGCACCACGAATGCCAGTCCTTCAGGAATTGCGGCGACTGCCAGCGCGACTGCAGCGGTAAAGGCGAATATGAGCCGCTGAAGCATATCTTTGTCCCGCGCTTCATCTACTAGGAAAACAACTACAGCAAATACGATCAAACAGATGATTAAAATGAGAATGCCCAGTCGCTTACCGAGATCATCGAGCTTTTTCTGCATCGGTGTTTGTTCTGACTCAACATCATTAACAAGGCTGGCAATCTTGCCTAGCTCGGTTGTTTGAGCAGTCTCGACCACCACTCCCTCAGCTGTACCTTGGGTAGCAAATGTTCCCGCGAAGGCCATATTTTTCTGGTCACCTAAAGCAGCGTCTTTTTCTACTAGCTTATCTTGCTTGCTTACTGGCAAGCTTTCCCCAGTTAAACTAGCTTCGTTTATCTGCAAGTTGTGAACAGTTAATAGCCTCATATCGGCCGGTACTTTCTGGCCTTCTTCTAAGATAACGATATCGCCAGGGACAATATTAACAGCATCGATTTCTAATAACTTTCCACCACGCCGCACAGTAGCCTTCTGACCGACTAACTTTTTGAGAGCCTCGACAGTTTTTTCTGCTTTATACTCGTTAAAAAACCCGATGATAGCAATTGCTATAACAATCGCGAATATAAGAAGCGCTTCCTGAGCCCCTTCACCTGACTCTTCACTGTGTTCTTCTTCGGAAATACTACTAGCAGTACAGGAGTCGACTGCTGTAGATTCTGTTTCGACACAACTAACATTTATTTCATTATTAGAACCGCTAGAAGATTCACCGACCAACCCAACTGCATAAGATACTACGGCCGCAACAAGCAAAATAATTATCAATACATCCTTGAATTGCCCCAGAAATAGAGCAAGCGGATTAATTTTTTTGCCAGCTTGAAGCTTATTTTCACCAAATTCTTTTAGGCGCTTCGAAGCTTCAGCCCCTGTGAGACCTTGCGCTTGTTCCACATGTTGCTCTTTGAGCACATCTTCAGCGTGTTTCGTAAACCATGTATTCATCTAAAGTGTTGTCCACCGTTTGTACCCATGGTATAGTGATTTTTATACATAAGCAACATAAATTTAAGGTGGGCTTTAAATAAAAATGCATTCACTGATTACCCTATTAGCTGCAACAGAGCGTCAAGACATCAATGGCGACATAAAAGCTCTAAGTGTCCGCGTCATCGGAGTAGCATCTATCATACTGGTAGTGCTGTTAGTACTAGCGGCGATTACAGTTAAGAATAAACACTTGCACGGATTCAAGACCGCACTATTCATAGCTATCGCGTCAACAATTGTTCTACCGTCCTTACTACTTGTAGGATCTACCGTATATGTAAACGTCCAATCCGAGTCAAAAGGGCCAGTTCACTGGCACACAGATATCGAGTTCTGGGTATGTGATCAAGAGATAGAGCTGCGTGATCCTTATGAGTTCTTAAGCAACAAAGTCGGTACCAGCACCTACCACGAGCATGACGACAAGCGCATCCACCTCGAAGGAGTTGTATTCGAAAAAGATTACGACGCTTCACTTGAGAAATTCATGAATGTAACAGGTGGAGGAATTAGCGATAATCAGCTAGTCATACCAACCGATCCGCAAATATTTGAGAACGACATGGACGGAGACATCCCAAGTGGTGACGAAGATATAGTCCGGCAATTCATTGATACAGACAAAGATGAAAAGCCGACGGTGAATGTACATAATGGTGATCATTGTGGTGACCAGAGCGCACCTGGTGAGATCCAGGCGTTCTTGATGCGATTCGATGGCGCGACTGACACATACGAACAGACTAGGCTTGAAAGCCCAAAGAATTACATTATGCGTGATGAATCGATTGTTCCTCCTGGCGACTGTTTGATTGTAGAATTTGGCCCAAGCAAGAGTTACACTGATAGACTTTGCCAGCAATATGGAGTTAGGGATTCAGAAAGATGCACCGAATTCGGAGTCAGCGAATATAACGAAGAACTATGTAACATTAAACAAATTAGATCAGCGCAATCATTACCTGATAATTCCACGGGGCCAGATGAGCAAATTACAAGTGATCCAGAAGAAGAAGGCAGTCCAGAAGATGATGTAGAGGCTAGCCAAACTGAGGTTATTGATTTACCGATTTTAGATGAGGAGGACCAACAGTAATGCTTGATTTACCACAACTTTCGATTGTTCTAGGTGCTGCGGCCATCGATTCTATTAACCCATGTGCAATTGGGGTATTAATCCTAATGGTATCGGTTGTGCTTGGACAAGGCGGCTCTCCAGCTAGGCTACTGAAGATCGGCGGAGCTTACATTTTCGCTATCTTTGCAACTTATCTTATCGCGGGATTAGGCCTAATCTATTTCTTCTCGAATATACCGATTGTACTAGCTGAATATCTATCAATTGCAGTTGGTTTACTTGTCATATTTGCAGGTGTCTTAGAAGTAAAGGACTTCTTCTGGTATGGAAAAGGAATGTCTCTTCAGATACCGAAAAAATACGCCGACAAAATCCACGATTGGTCTACAAGTAGCAGATCTGTTTGGAGCGTAATGCTCTTAGGTGCTTTTGTGGCAGCGGTTGAATTACCTTGCACAGGTGCTCCATATCTAGCAATTCTAACCATTCTGAGAATAGACTTTACTATATGGGCCTTTCTACTCATGGTTCTATACAACATCGTATTCGTATTACCTCTCATAATTATCCTAATTATGGTGGCTAGCGGTACAAAGATTAGCGCTGTTAGTAAGTGGAAAGAAGACTCTAAAGGTAATATGCGATTAGCAATGGGCTTAATGTTCGTTGCTCTAGGTTGGATATTAATACTTATAGCAAATGGAACAATAAACTTCGGATAGGGGCGGGAATATGCAACATATTGTAAAAAGAGCTGGCCATACTGAGGCTTATGATGAAAAAAAGCTTTATGCTGCTGTATTTTCAGCGTGCATTGCACTGCGCGAACCCGCGGCTAGTGCGGAGTTGATAGCTGATAAGGTTAGCGGTGAAGTAAATAAATGGATTGAGAAAAAACATGAAGTTACCGCAAACGACATTCGTAATCAAGCCAGCAAACACCTTCATAATTACAATCCAGATGCAGCATACCTATTTAAGCACCATAGGGTAATAAGTTAATGTATACAGTTAAGTCAAAGCAACCAAAAAACACAGATTATGATCTGATAGTAATAGGAACGGGTTCGGGTGGCGGAACCGCTGCACATATAGCAAATCGTAACGGTAAAAGAGTTGCAGTAGTCGAGCAAGAAGTTATGGGTGGCGAATGCCCTAATTTCGGCTGTATCCCTACTAAAGCCCTTCTTCAAGCTGCCGAGACCATGCAAACCATCAGACGCGCCAAAGATTTTGCGATTTCAGTAAAAGGCGATCCAGAAGTAGATTACCCCGCACTAAAGAACTGGAAAGATAAGGCCGTCTGGAACACGGGTACTCACAAAGGTGAAGAGAACTATAAAGAAGACGGAATAGACGTCTACAAGGGCCACGCTCATTTTATAGATCCATGGACTCTTTCCGTTAAAGGTAAAAGATATTCAGCACGCCGATTCTTGATTGCTAGTGGTACTCATGATTTTGTGCCTCCTATTCCTGGCTTAAAAGAATCTGGGTTCATCGGCTACCGTGAAGCTTTAGAGTTTACTAAAGCACCTAAAAAATTATTTGTAATTGGTGGCGGTGCAATCGGCTGTGAATTCACTGAGATTTTTTCTACATTCGGCGTACAGGTTCATATCGCAGAGGCCGGTGAAAGGCTGCTAGGTAAAGAGGATGCAGAGGTAGGAGAATTGGTTGCTGCACTCTTTGAGCAAAAGGGAGTTTCGGTACATGTTGATTCTAAGGTTGTAAAAGTAGAGAAAAAAGGTTCGCAAAAAGTTGTACACGTAGAAACACATGGCAAAGTTAGCAAAATTACAGTTGACGAAATAATGCTTGCTGCGGGGAAACTTCCTAACGTTGACCTAGGATTAGAGAATGCTGGGGTTGATTATGACGAACGTCGAGGTATAAAGGTTAACCGTGAAATGCAATCTTCTGTTGATCATATATACGCGGCGGGTGATGTGACTGGTGGGTATATGTTTACGCACACTGCCACATATCAGAGCCGAATCGCTGCCAACAATATGTTTAGTGAGCTTAAGCATCACGCAGACTATAGCGCAGTTCCCCGCTGCGTCTTTATATCGCCTGAAGTGGCAGCCGTAGGAAAAACTGAAGCGGAACTCAAAGAAGCTGGAATAGCATACCAAGTCGGCGCCGTGCCTATTAATATTCTCGGGAGAGCTAATACTTCTCAGGAAGATACTGGATTCGTAAAGCTGATAGCCGATAAAAAAGGCAAATTATTAGGCGGCTGCATCGTGTCTCCAAGAGCCGGAGAAATGATTCACGAGCTTACGTTAGCAATCCAATGGAATATGAAAGCTAGTAAACTGGTCTGGACTATCCACGCCTTCCCTACGTGGAGCCAAGCAATAAGAACGGCTGCCAATAAGATTAACTGCCGTTAAATCCTAAAACCAGCGCACTCAAGGTTGGTTATACAGCAAGCGTTTTTACGTATTCAAGGATATCTACATGCGGTCTTCGAACTTTAATTAGTTCTTTGAGTTTTTCAAGATAATGCGGGGGCTTATCACCAGACACAAAGTGCATTCTGCCCCACAGCTCGCGCTTGCGTTCTGAAGACATAGCGTGAAACGCCAGGTATGCGTTGCCGTAACTGCGTCCGTAGTCAAAATACTCTTCTAACCATTTTAGATTTGATTGATCGTCTGAATTTTGGTCATTCACAGCCTCTATAAGGTCATTGGCTGCAGATTCGATTGAGCTTGTTAGCACTTCTTGAGACAGCGGTGTTTCCGAAGCTCTACGTCGCTCAAATACTGGCTGAATTTCTACGTCTACTACTCGGCAAATTCCAGCGACAGTCCTTAACTTGCCGTATCTTCCCTCTCCAGGCGTGACTACACCACGTGTGCAAACCACTTCTGAGGAAGCAGGATCCAGCTGCAATGCTATGTTTAAACGTTCAAGACCATCGGGAGTCTTAATTGGGTTTACGTCTATAAATGGTGGCTGACCCACCGTTTGCTCGCCAGTAAGTAATTCACAACCGCTTATTTCCAACATTCCGGTGAAATCAGCTGCTAATCGAATCTCCCTACTTGGTATATGCATAGTAACTAATTCTATACATGTTTACGAAGCATCACAAGCACTACTGATTTAATCAGTTAGGTTATTCCGCCCGACTATGTCATAATTGTCTTTGCAAGAGTTACATAAAGAGTGAAATTTAGATATACAACAGTTACAAATCTTTCCTCAATAGTACGGGTCGAATTGCCGCAGAAATTAAGAGGAGAGAATTTACATGGCTAAATTATTTGTAGGCGGACTTCCGTTTTCAACAACTGACGAAGAGCTCGAAGAGGCTTTTTCACAGTTTGGTAACGTTAAGAGCGCCAAGGTCATCACTGACCGTGAAACAGGTCGTTCACGCGGTTTTGGTTTCGTTGAGTACGAAAGTGCTGAAGAAGCGAAAGCAGCTATCGACGGTCAAGACAACAAAGAGCTCGGCGGACGTACTATACACGTCAGCGAAGCAAAAGAACGACAGTAGTCGTAACTTTATCAAAGAACCGGGAGTAATCTCGGTTTTTTGATGTCTTAAATTATCATTAAGAGTTTGTTATTGCTGCCCGAGCAGCTGCCCGTTGGCGACGAATTCGTTTTCTTTCACGCTCAGTTAGCCCACCCCAGATCCCGTACTTTTCTCCGTTTTGCAATGCAAATTCTAAGCATTGTTTTACTACAACACAACCTCTGCAAACCTCCTTGGCTTCACGAGTTGAAGCGCCTCTTTCTGGAAAAAACAAACTGGTGTCGACACCTAAGCAATTTGCATCATCTTGCCAATTTTCTTCTAATTCTTTTGGCTGAAGTATTTCAGGCGTGCTCA
>CAYGOR010000018.1:0-18346 GCA_964351635.1 uncultured Candidatus Saccharibacteria bacterium | reverse complement strand
TGACCCAATCTAATCTGCCTCTGTTGAACATGAACAGAGTAGTTGATGCAGCATTCACTAAAAGCCCACCTATTGTAAACAGAAATGATTCTCCCCACGTCTCTACCCATAGCCCGAAAATAAACAGAAGTGCTAGCCCAATATCCCAAGCCCACTTTATTAGAGGTTTGTTAGGGAAGAAAATTTTGATAATGTTATCGCCGTGCTTTTTCGTGTAAGCGATGGCGTCGTCTGCCCAGTCATGATTGACAGCTAATAACCCAAAACCGGCAAGCAGCAGAGGAATACCACCTGGCCCAGGTAAAGGTCCTAAAAACGGCACTAATATTAAGCAACCAACTCCGGCGAGGTCATACAACACAACTCTCCAAAGTGGGTTTCTGCGTTTTTGCATAATGGATAGTATAAAGCACAGTGTATTTTTCTTTGTAGTTGAATTTTTGTTTGGTAGCTTGTTACGTATGGACGAGTGGAGAAATTTAAGTAGGAAAGTAGCTGAAATACACGAGCGAGACTCATATACGGGGGAACTTTATAGACATGATGCACTGGATGTTCCAGCGGTAGATGGTGAACAAGTACCTCAAACGAGTTCAGAAGTAACCCCCTGGATTAATGAAAAGTGGATGGAAAAAGCAGCGTGTAGGGGCATAGCAGAAATATTTTTCCCTATAGGGACGGGAGCGTTAACGGCTTTAAAACAAAAACGAGCAGAGCAGATATGCGATGGTTGCAGAGTCAGACAACAATGTGACGATTACGGAATGAGACAAGAGAAAAGAGATCCAGCTTGGTATGCAGGGAGTTCCCAGAATGAGCGAAAAAAGCGTCGCAAGCGCATGGCTAGTTAGATAGTCATTTCTTTCGTTGAGAGTTGCTGAGTAAGTCGCGTATAATAGTACGTCATGTCGGATGTGATTAAGGTGCAGGGTGCTCGCGAGCACAATTTACAGAATATTGATATTGAGTTGCCGCGCAACTCACTAGTAGTGATTACCGGGCTTAGCGGGTCGGGTAAATCTTCGCTAGCGTTCGATACTATATATGCAGAGGGGCAGCGCCGATACGTGGAAAGTCTGAGTGCCTATGCTCGGCAGTTCCTAGGGCTGATGGAGAAGCCCGATGTTGATTACATAGAGGGGCTTTCACCAGCTATTTCAATTGATCAGAAGTCAACTAGCCGTAATCCACGCTCAACAGTTGCTACTGTGACAGAGATTTATGATTATCTAAGACTTCTTTACGCTCGCGTCGGTATACCGCACGGGCCTGACGGTAAGCCAATTCAGACAATGACAACCCAAGATATAGCTGACGGTGTGCAGAATTTGCCAGACGGTCACAGAATGATGATTCTAGCGCCAGTCGTAATAGACAAAAAAGGTGAGCACGCGCATGTACCTGAGCTATTTACACGTCAAGGTTACGTTAGGGCCCGTGTTGATGGGGTGGTTTACTCATTAGAAGAATTTCCAGAGCTCGATAAAAAATATAAACATACTATTGAGATAGTGGTTGATCGTGTCGTGAATAATGAAGACCAAAAAGGTCGAATCTTTCAGGCTGTTGAGAATGCGCTGCAACTTACTGATGGCCAATTAAGAGTACTAGACGTTGACGACGAAGATACTGTTCATAAGTTCTCACAGCGATATTACAACCCGGAATTCCCGGATTTCATAGCTCCAGAAATGGAGCCAAGGACTTTTAGTTTTAACAGCCCGCACGGTGCCTGTCCTACTTGCACCGGACTTGGTAACAGACTGGAAGTTGATCCTGAGCTAGTACTGCCAAACGGCAAGCTCACAATCGCTGAAGGAGCCATAAGGCCCTATAACCGAATGGCGCCTGATGCTTGGAACATGAAAAAGATGGCTGCTGTCGCTGAGCGCTATAAGTTTTCTGTGCATGTGCCAACTTCTGAATTACGTGACAGTGATCTGGAAAAAATACTATACGGCACTGGAAATGAGAAGTTTTCAATACCTCTAGGCAGCGGTAGGCATTTCGACACAACTTATGAGGGGGTCATACCGAATCTAGAGAGACGACATAAAGAAACTGATAGTGATTTCATGCGCCGCGAGATTGAGCGATTTATGGTTGAGCGCCCTTGCCATGTTTGCCATGGAAAGCGACTCAAACCCGAGGTGTTAGCTGTGACTTTCAAAGGAGAGTCAATCATGGATATATGTGATTTGCCAGTCGCTGATGCTGTAAGAATGTTTGAAAGTTTCAAGTTGACAGCTACAGAACAGACAATCGCAAAACAAATTTTTAAAGAGATAAATGAGCGACTGGGATTTCTAGATCAAGTTGGTCTCAGCTACTTGACGCTGTCGCGTAGTGCTAAGACTTTATCTGGCGGTGAAGCTCAGCGCATAAGACTGGCAACTCAAATCGGGTCCGGTCTGCAGGGAGTTTTGTACGTTCTAGATGAGCCATCAATTGGCCTGCATCAGAGAGACAATGAAAAGCTGATAAAGACGCTGAAGAGACTAAAAGAACTCGGCAACACAGTTATCGTCGTCGAGCATGACGAAGAAACTATAAGAACCGCCGACTACCTGGTTGATATTGGCCCTGGGGCAGGTGTTCACGGCGGAAAAGTTGTAGCCAGAGGGACTCCAGAAGAGGTGTCTAAAGTAAAAAATAGTATTACCGGTGCCTATTTACGTGGTGAGACTGAGCTCAGCGTTCCGAAATCTCGCCGTAAAGGTTCAGGTGAATCATTGAAGGTTAAGGGTGCGCGCGAGCATAATCTGAGAAATATTGATGTAGAGTTCCCGCTGGGCAAGATGATCGTGGTCAGTGGAGTTAGCGGCTCAGGCAAGAGCACGCTAGTAAATGACATTCTAGCTAAAGAACTTCATGTGCGGCTAAATCGTGCACACGAGGCAGTCGGAAGACACGACGATTTAGAAGGCATCGATAACTTAGATAAAGTTATCATAATTGATCAATCTCCTATCGGCAGAACGCCTCGATCTAACCCAGCAACTTATGTAGGTTTGTTTACACCGATACGCGAGCTGTTTGCTGCCACGCCAGAAGCAAAGATAAGAGGCTATAAGCCAGGTAGATTTAGCTTCAACGTCAAAGGTGGCCGCTGCGAAAACTGTCAGGGAGACGGAACGATTAAAATCGAGATGCACTTTCTGCCCGATGTTTACGTTCCTTGTGAGGTGTGCATGGGCAAGCGCTATAACCGCGAAGCGCTTGAAATCCATTACAAAGGTAAGACCATAGCCGATATCCTAGCAATGACAGTCGAGGATGCTGCAAATTTCTTTAAGAACCAACCATCTATTTCCCGCAAATTGGAGACGCTAGTCAAAGTCGGTCTAGGCTATATGACCTTGGGTCAATCTGCCACCACACTTTCCGGTGGTGAAGCCCAGCGCGTAAAACTAGCAACCGAACTATCAAAGCGCTCGACAGGGCGAACGCTTTATGTGCTTGATGAGCCAACTACAGGCTTGCACATGGACGACGTAAAGCGGCTCATGAAAGTTTTGCACGCTCTAGTCGATACAGGCAATAGCATGGTGATAATCGAACATAACCTCGATGTAATTAAGTCAGCTGATCATGTCATTGACATGGGACCAGAAGGGGGCAGCGGCGGCGGTCAGGTAGTGGCCGAAGGTACCCCAGAGCAGGTAGCCAAGAGTAAACAATCGTATACTGGCACTTTCCTTAAAAAAATGCTATAATATAATTCATGAATGACGGTACAGCTCATGGTGAGAAGCCATGGCTTAGAGCAGCCAGTATTAAAATAGTAACCTTTTGTCTCGAGACGGGGAGACTGCCTACGACTAAAGAACTTCGTGAAATATTCCCGGACAACACAGGCGACGAAGTAAAAACTCTTACTAGGGACGTTGGGACTCACCTCGGCAAGTATGTCCGTTATCATGCTCAAACAAATGCTAATGTGATTGCAGAAGGCCTAGGGATTGATATAACGGTCTCAAGTTCTAACAATTAGCCTTATCTGTTATAATAAGTGGAAATCTAGAGAACTAAATAAGGAAAATCATGTCAGACACATTAGTATTGGAAGTTGAAAAACGCGACGCAACTGGTAAAAAGGTCAAAGCTATCCGAGCAGAAGGCTATATCCCAGCAACTATTTATCAAAACGGCAAAGAATCTGTGAATGCTAAAGTGCCATACCAAGTATTTAAGAAAGCCTTCTCGCAAGTTGGCTACGCACAGCCAGTAGAGTTGCATCTCGGTGGTGAAAAGCGGCTAGCAATGGTTAAAGACGTCCATGTTGATCCAGCGAAGAATACATTTGAGCATATTGCCTTTCACGCGATTAGAGCTGACCGCTTAGTTGAAGCGGAAGTATCAATCCATATTGAGGGTGATGTTCCGGCTGAAGCCATGGGTAATTTCCTTGTTCGCCAGAATGACACAATCATGGTGAAGGGAAAACCTGCCGATTTGCCTGAATACCTTACTGTTTCTGCAGAATCGCTAAAAGAGCCAGGTGACAGCGTAACTGTAGCTGACTTAGCAAAAGTTCCGAATGTCGAATTCCTATCAGAACCAAGTACTACACTAGCAACTGTTGAAGCACCGCGGGTTGAAGAAGAGCCTGAAGAGGAAGAAGCTGTTGACGCGGCGGATGTTCCAGCAGCTCACGGCGACGACAATGAAAGCTCAAGCAACGACGCCGACAACTCTGACAAGTAGAGTAGATATCACTAATCTTGGAGGAAACCACCTGATTGGTGAGCCCAAAGTTTGGCGTATTGTCCTTTTTTCTTGAGTAATTCATCATGACTGCCTTCTTCAATTATATTTCCATCGCTTAGTATTACTATGCGATCCATTTTCTGAATTGTACTCAAGCGGTGAGCTATAACTATCGCCGTGCGGCCCTTCATTAATTTCCAGAGTGCATCTTGAATGAGTTTCTCACTTTCAGAGTCCAGAGCCGAAGTCGCTTCATCTAGCATCAGAATAGGCGCATCTTTTAGCATGGCACGAGCAATTGCTACTCGTTGCCGCTGTCCACCCGATAGTTTCACCCCTCGCTCACCGACTAGGGTCTTGTAGCCTTTAGGTAGTTTCTCAATAAATTCATGAGCGTTTGCCTTTTTAGCAGCAGAAATTATCTCCGCCTGCGAAGACCCAGGCTTGCCGTAGGAAATATTTTCAGCAAGAGTGCGGTGGAATAACATTGGTTCTTGGGGTACGTAGGAGATATGTTTACGCACATCATCCTGCTTTGCTTCACGGATATCAGTCTCACCGATTTTAATCGAGCCGCTGTCTATATCTTTAAATCTTAACAAAAGGCTTGCAAGCGTGCTTTTCCCTGACCCAGAGTGGCCAACTAAACCAATTTTTTCACCTTTAGCAATTGTTAGATCCAAGTCATTAAATAGGCCTTCATCGTCATGCGCAAAGGTCATTGACTGAAAACTAACGGCAGGTGCTCCTTTCTTGAACACGATCGGTTTAGGGTCAACAGGATCAATAATCGTTGGCTTACGTAGCAAAACCTCCGTCGCTTCACGGGAATCACCGATTGCTTTATTTACATTACGCAATGTGCGCTGAGAGAAGTCCCATAGCCTTACTGTCATATTTGTCGTGTAAGTGTACATAAGAAAAACAGTTCCAATATTAGCACCGTACCTCACAACCGCAACAGTCGCAGTTATAAGCGCCAGTGCACCCAGAGTGCTCGTAAAAAGTGCAAAAGAATTCTCTCTACCCATTTGAGCCCACTTCAATCTAGTAGAAGTATCAGCCACGTCTTGAGTTGCTTCGTAGAATCGTTCGGCTTCGCGCTCCGATGAAGAGAAGCTCTTGACTGCCTGTACATTAGTAATCATGTCTGCCAGGTAGCCGGTGACAATATTTTGCTTACCAGCTTCTTCAGTCGATAGGGTGCGGATTTTCTTTGTGAGTAGCGTAGACACTGAAATGAATAGAGCTATTAACACATAAAGTAATATGACGAAAGTCGGTGATCGCGACCACAGAACTACTCCTGTAGCGACCGACATGATGAATAATGTGTATAGGTCAAAAAACAAAGTATCAGCGAGTCTGACATATGAGCTGATAAATTTGTTACTTCGTGAAACTAACGAACCGCCGAATGAATTGGCGTGAAAATCCATATCTAAGCTCATAAACTTGTTATGCAACTTTGTCATAAGATCTTGCAGAACGCGGATTTCAAGAGTCCAAATCAAATAAATTATGGTTCTCCATCCAAGAGTCGATGTAAACAGTATGAGAAGTGAATATGTAGCAAGACTGGCGCCAAAACTACCCCAGATATCACCAGATGCGTAGTCACCCGTTGCTAAGCGGTCCAATATACCTGCTGCTATGAAAGGCGGAATTATTTGGTGCAGGACAATAAGTATCGGCATCAAAATAAATAACAAAGTAACAAGTAACTTGTACTTCAAAGCAGCATTCATATAAATCCGCATGGTTTCGCGGGAAAGTGATTTCACTTTTGCTCTCCTTTTTGTTTCGAATTGGACCGGGCTATTTTCGCCGTTCTTTACGAGGTACTAACTTCATTTTGTTAGTTTGAAAGGTTTAACAATATTACTTCATATATGTCTTAGGCGCAACCATTTTAGGCAGTTTGTGAGCATTATCACATAAATCTCAAAGCTAAACAGAGGTAGTGAAACGATGTAAAAAGTGCTAGACTGTCGCTTATATGGCTACTGGATTAGAAGGATTTTCAGACGCTTCTGCAGATGATGGTGAGGAGCATAAAAAGAAATGGGAAGTTGACGATTCCGATTTGGAATCTGACGCTGATAATGAATCGGAAAATGAATCTAAACCAGAGCGACCTAAAAGTATTTTTGAAAGGTTCAAAGAAAGCAACGAAGATAAAGAAGGGGAAGAAAAAAAACCGAAATCATTCATGGAATGGTTCGGTGAAAAAGACGAAGTTGAAGAAACTGAAACAAGCGAACCAGTCGAGGCTAAGCCCAATCCTCTAGCGGGAGCTGACTATTTAAATCCAGCATCAGCCGAAGCCGAAGAAGCCGACCCTTCAATTGAAAGCGTTGAGAATGAAGAGTTTGATAGCGCTGTCGAGCAGCGCATAGAGCAGGTAGATGAAGAGGCAGCTTCTAGCGACCCAAAGAAATTATCAGAAATTATTGCCGATGCGGATATGCTTGACGGAGTAAGAACAAAACTACACGAAGGTGAAACGCCTCATGACGCAATTGAGAATGCCAGAGAAGAAGTTCTCGAAAACCCATTGCCAGATGCAAATCCAGAAGAAATTGAGATAGAACTAGATGCCAGTGGCGACATAGAGGGCGGAGAACTTGATGTAAACGACATTCAGAGTGATGAAGAGCAGTTGCCGCCGCCTCCACCTAAGCCTCCTGTGCCGCCGACGCCGCCTCCTGTTCCGCCATCCCCATCGCCTCCACCAATCCCGCCACAACCGCCTCAGCCCCCAAACTACGGCAACAATCCGAATTTTAATCCCAACAATCCTAACGTTCCCCCAACCGGACCAGAGGACAATGACGCAGAGACGGACACAAATCAGAGCCGTATCGGACCAAAGATTGCCGCAGCTGGAGCTGTAGGGTACATGCTTGGACGAAGAGGCGGCAGAAAACGAACAGAGGCTCGTCTGCAGCCGCAAATTGACTCTCAGAACAGACAGATTAATAAACAGGAATCAGACCTTTCTCAACTTAGCAAAGAACTTGATGTAGCTGAAGCTGAAGTTCGTGCCGCAGCCAGCCGGGCAGCATCGGAACATAGAGAAGCCGCAGCAGCTGAGGCCCCTAAAATCGACGCTGAAGAGGCAGCTGCTGAAGCAAAGGCCCACGCAGAAACAATGCGAGCTGAGAGAGACGAGTTTGCTAAGCATGAAGTAGATTTCGAGAAAGTAATTGACAATACTGGAGTCGATGAAATAGTCAGAACAGATTCAAAAATTGAAAGTCCAACGCCTGGTATGTTTGGTGGGAATATAGGCATCGGTAGCGAGGCAGATGAACCAGAATCTTCAAAGAATAAGTCACCTGAGAAGAAACCGCCGATGGTAAAAACAATCGATGCCAAGACGGTGCCACAACCTCAATTATTAGAGTTAGCATCTGCGGTTCCAATGGAAAACCGGATAGGTTTACGCCAGCTGTATGAGGCTCGACGAATTGACATTAGTGATATGCGCCGGGTTGTAGATGCCTACTTGAGAGGTGAAAACTACGAACGTATATTGCAAGATGCACTGGAAAAAGGTTCATATAAAGATGAGCGTAAACATGAAATAAAGGATAGTAGTGGCCAGCAGATATCGACGGCAACAGGAGGTTCTGCGGGCTCTAGTCCAAGTGCTGTCAATGAGGACTCAGGCTACGGGCCGCTTGGGACTAAATCTGGCGATAATAATTCATCAGGCTCGCCCTTATCTCAAATTTCAGACGGAACTGATAAATTGGATAATTTATTCGCCGATAAACCGATGCTGTCACCTGCAGTTGCCGCAGGATTAGGAGTTATAACTGGTCTAATATTCATTGCTTTCTTAGCACTGTTTACAGATTTGATATAATTACATCCTTATATTATGAGTGATAAATCAATTCAGAAAATTATACTGTTCTACAAGTTCGTGCCGATAGCCGATCCTGATATGACGATGCGCTGGCAGCGTGAGCTGTGTGAAAAGCTGAGTTTAAAGGGTAGGGTGATAATTAGCCCTCATGGAATTAACGGTACACTTGGGGGCGAAAAACATTCTCTGGAACTCTACAAACGAGCTATGAGCGACACTGCGCAATTTAAGAAGATCGTTTACAAATGGTCTGATGGCGGACTTGAGCATTTTCCTAAACTTAAGGTGAGGGTTAAGCCGGAGATTGTGGCTTTTGACGCAGCAGATGAGATTGTTGTTTCAGAAAAGGGAATCGAGAACGGCGGTAAACACCTAAAACCAGCAGCGCTTCATAAAATGTTAGAAGAGAAGAAGAAAACTGGAGAGGAAGTAATATTCTACGACGGCAGAAACATGTATGAAGCCCAGATTGGAAAGTTTAAAGACACAATCGTGCCGAAAACAGTCACTAGCCGAGATTTTAAAAAGGATATTGAGAAGGGTGAGATTTCTAAGCACAAAGATAAGCCGATTGTCACGTATTGCACAGGTGGCATCCGCTGCGAAATATTAAGCGCCATGATGAAAAACCGTGGCTATGACGAGGTTTACCAGCTAGATGGCGGTATAGTGAAGTATGGTGAGAAGTTCAAGGATGATGGACTATGGGAAGGTAAGCTATTTGTCTTCGACGATAGGATGCAGATGGGTTTTTCGGACAAAGCCAAAGACATTGCATCATGCGAAGAATGCGGCAAAAAAACCAGCCATCAAGTAAATTCGCGTAATGTTCGCCGTAAACTACATGTGATGTGTGAATCATGCGCACAAAAGGAGCCAACCAAATAATGAAACATGAGATAGACGAACCACTTAGGCCAAAAACAGAGCACTTTGTGGGAGCCGCAATTATTGTTTTAAGTGTGCTTATTGCAACTGAGCCGAATGTGAGGGACGCAGCATCCGACGTAGGCATGTTAGTTCTCGAAGGGCTTAGTGCGTCGGGAAGCAACGGCTAGCTCAAGCGGTCAATTAATTCAGGTGCGTGCGTCGAGCCCATAGCCTTTTATAGGTAAGATATGTCTTTTTATAAAGCTGTTAATTAACGTACATCATCAATAACACCGCAAGCAAGTGTTGCTAAATCGCCAAGCTTCCTCTGTGCGCTATCGTGTCCGTCTTCAAGGCACCGTGTCTGCAAATTAAGCAGTACTTCTACAAGCCCTAAAAGGCTTCTAATATCTGGAGGAATCATTTCTGAATATTCCTCAATTTTTGCGTGATAGTAGTCAATCATGCCATTAGAGGGTGGCCAATCTGGCGGTGCTAACGATTCATGGGTTGTCATAGTGGTTGAAATATAGCAGATAAATCGAATATAAGCACAACCTAAATAAAACGCAATTGCATAAAAAGCAAATAATTGACATACGATGCATCAAAAGTTATTGTGTAGTAGTAGTTTATGTATCTGTAAATCTTTAAGAAATATGAAATGGTGGGCTGTCGCAATATAGGGAGCGCAAAACAGTGAGTTCGAATATAGAGAAGCTGATAGGACTCCTTCAACCTGAAGGTAGATATGACACGCTTTTCACTATTCTTGGCGGAGCGGGGGTAGCACTTGCAATTTGGAATGCTATGAGCGCTGTTGATATATCTCAAGATACTGTAAATCAGAAAGCGAGCACTGAAACTGTTGCTGTGGTAGACCGACTTACAATGGGCTTATATAGCTACGTTGAGCCTTCCGCAGGCCTAGCTGTAAAAGATTATTCTGTTCAACCTGATGCAATAGCCCACCAAAGGGGCTGGTATGTGCAGAACGTTGAGTATGTCGCTCAAGCACCTATGCAATATCGTGCAATCGATGATCCTGATATTGGTTTTTATTTCGAGATGGTAGAGTCTGACGGTGTTAATGATTATGATATTGATCCTAGTCGCGTCAGGGTATGGTCACCAGATCCTGTATCTTGTAGCTTTGACGAGGGATATTCACTTGGGGATCTCGGAGATGGATGCGAGCAGATTATCGATGTGGTTGACGGAGGAGTATTCAAGGGTGCTCAAGATACCGTATTGCTAGAAGGAGGGCTTCTACTAAATCGACGTGACGAGACACTGAATGACGCAATAGTTGCTAACGAAAGTATCAGTGAAAACAACTACTGTGAAATAGGGGTGCGTTATGGCACTGAGGGGATTGATGGGCCGTACAACTACGTGGATGGTAATCTCATTCATCTAGACTATGACGGTATTACGGCACAATCAACTACTAGAGGTGTTTATCAAGATATAATTTCTCGTTACAGAAGGCTAGGATCAGAACGAGAAGGTGTACCGATGACTAATGAATTCGGTATAAGCATTTTTCTAACGCCACAGGAGGCAGAAATAATGCGGCAGATCACAATAGATTTACGCGCGCAACTCTCTACTCTAGGACAAACTGACACGGATAAACCATTATTTGAACTTGCAGACATAAATACAATACAAACAATGATTGATGCTTATGGTGTGTTTGAGTATCAAGGATCCTCGCTCGTTGATCTGAATCAAAACCCAGCACTTGAACTGCTACAAAAAAAACAAGATAGAAAAGAAATTGACATAAATTACCATTATCCAATGCGAGGAGAAGATGGCAAGGTGATAGAGCTAACAGAGGAAAATTATCTAAATTCTCCGCTAGGCATAGCCTGCATGGATACAGAATATGAGATGGTTACTTACCGCCCGGATAGATTGGCTCGCGAGACAATTGCAGAAGGCGTTATGCCGCCATTTGCAGAATTAATATATGCGTATGTATCTAATGAAGACGTTACTACTGAGAGAAACGGCAATTTAGTTCCAATAACTCCAATGGTAGTCCCGGGTGATGTGGCGCAATCGCGACAGGACTTGATCAGGTATAAGTTGAGTAATGGCTTTGAGCTAACAGATGCTGAAATTATTTTCGTTAATGAACAAAAGGCTAAAGCTAAAAATGGGTAGAAACGTTTCACAGAAAGCATTTGTGACTGCAGCAGCAGGGGTAGGGATGTTCGCAGGTTCGCTATTGGCCTTTGATGGCAAGGGCCGTGAGGCACTGCATGATGTTGCCGCCGTCGTGGATAATTCACCACAGAATGAGGCAACTTTACAAGATCAAAACAGCGTTTTATCAATGAGCCCTGATGACACTTCGATAGCTTCATTTTTTATAGACTTCGAAGTTAGTCATCAGCAAATTTCTGAACTATTCGGTGTGATATTTCGCAATGACACTAACGTTTCAATAGCAGGAAATAAGGTCAGTAGACTGCAAATGGCCGCTACCGACTATGCAATTGATGTAGAGTCCAACCAATTGACAATCAGCCGAGTTGAAGGAACAGAAAGGTTGCCTTTCAGCTTGGCCGACGTAACATTTGTTAACGAAAAACCTGCACTATTAGATCCTGATGATGCATCAACATGCCCGAATGACATCGGTGACATAAAATATGAAGGGTGCATTGAATATACTGGATTTACGCAAGACTTCTGGGCATCAATTCCCGGGTGGGGATCGAATCGTGATGGCAAGGCATTAATCATGGCAGAGGCGTTACAGCGCGCATATACTGACTTTAACAGTGCCTGTCAATTGGATAGGGTGCTGATCCCGCAACTAAATTATATATACGAGACAGAAGGAATGCTTGATGAAATGATAGGAGGATCGAGCATAGAGGCTCGCTCAGAAGCAGTTGCACGAGTTTTTCGTTGGGCTTGGAGAAAACAAGTCAAAGAAGTGCCACCGCACCAAGTAGTGGTTCCAGTTGAGGGCTCATACAGAATCAACGCTATGTCACCATCCGAGGTAGTCACATTCGTATTGCGTGCTGAAGGCATTGAAGTTGACTCAATAAGCTCACCCCCTGAAGACTACTGCGTGAGACTCGCTGGCTATGATAGCGACGATAATAAACCGCCCATTATACAGATAAGAGACGGGGCATTACCCCTGGATGAGGATGGTTGGAGAGAAATCGCAATAAATGGGTTAGAAACGCCGCCAATTGATGCTAGTTGGGATGAACCAAGTGCTATTGATAAAGCGCTGGAAGTGGTGGGTGGATAGTTATGGCATGGTATATAGAAGGTAGGGAGGGCGAATTACCAGGCTCTCAGACCGAAAAACAACCCTTGATTACCAGCGGAAGAAATGACGATGATTCTATGGCTATTAGACAAGGATTGCCAGACGGCTCGACCTCGACACATGTCGATGCCATAGAGACTTTACCTACGCATCAACAGCCGCATGTAGACACGGAAGACCTTAGAAGTCTACTCTTGCAAATAAGAAATGAAGACAGAATATCTGATGATTCTACGAATACACCACCCGAAGGAGGTAAAAGCCCTAACGACCATCAGCTAGAATCAATAGTTCTGGCGGTTGCTGCAGCCGCAACAGCGATAGGTAATGCGTTTGGAAATAAAAAAAAGCGCGGGTGGGGTTTGCCAGTCTCTCTGGCTGCTATAGGCTTAATTGGTTTTGGCGCTTATCAATACGAAGATAATCCCGGTACAAGCACTGATACTGCACCAATCGACGAACCTTGTTCAAATGAAAATCCGCTAAACTGTGATTTTGAGGTAGAGGACCTTAGTCCGCCATTAGTTGCGTTGCAGTCGCAGATTGGCAGCTCACAAGGAATAGCAGCGAACCAAGCACCTAGCGAAACACTTGCAGACTATCAACCAGAAGGTGCAGCTTCGATGATAACTATAAAACCAGACGGAACTCCTGTAATTACCGGCCCGGTAGTGCACTGGATTACTACGTACGTAGATCCTTTTACTGGAACTGGTTATAAAATCATGCTGAGGGAGAGCCAGGGCAACGGGACGTTTGCCGCTGATTCGGCCCTTGTAAGGAGATTTGAAAAGGGTGAAATTACGCCAGAAGATCTGAAGCTTTTTTTTGAAACTAACAATGTGCTTCTAACATCTTCGCAGGATCCAGATTTGGAAATTTCAATTATTGGTATTACTGGAGATGAGCTTTTGTATATTACGAATCAATCGGGAGGCGACTAATGGATACTAGTAACGTGATAATTCTCGGAGCTGCGGCAGGAGTACTACTGGCGAATCCAGAAGTTATAGATAGTGCTATAGATGCTGTCACTCAGGACGGTGAAAATAACTTGCAAGCCCAAAGCCCGCCACCGTTTGAACTAGCTGATAGCCCGGAACCATCTAATAACGGGGTTAGTTTTAGTTTGCTTGAAGGAGAATCCGTTGATCAGTTCGCCCTGAGAACTGGGATACCTCGAGATGCAATCCCAGTAAATGTTAGAGCAGGGGGCACTATAAGGTTTGTGGAGACGACTTCACCTGTCGGAGACTCAGTAGGCTCTGAGAACGAGGAGCCGAGTATGGAAGCCGCAAGAAGAGGATTTAGTGGATTTGTAGCGACATCATCAAGTGTTGATGTGCCTAAAGATCCGGTAGAGCAGAAGAGCGCTCTGCTTGAAAGTTATCGTAATCGTGACAGTGCACCAAAGCAATTAGCTGGTGATGATTTGCTAGTTAAAGCAAAAGATATATTTGTAGACGGTTTATCGTATTGGGGAGACGTTATAAAAGGATTGCTTGATAAGACTGACATTGATGAGGGTGTGTTCTCGCGATTACCAACAATACCTATATCTACTGATTATTTACCTCCTAGTGCGACCACAGAGTATCCACACAGTACACTTCCAAGCACCCGAAACTTAATAGACATATCACCCGACGGTAACGTACATATTGATAGACTAGTCGAAGACGTAAAGTTGAGGATGGAACATGCGGAGAGCAACTACGTTTACCTAGATCCCCCAAGTGTCGTAGACGGTAGTGTTGATTATCAGATTAGCCCAGGAACTTGTCGAAATGAAATCAGAGGATACCCCGAACAGATAGCTCTGTTCTACTACCTTGTAGATGTTTTCAACTCAAATAAATCGGCATTTGGATTTCCCAATGCTGTGTTAGAAGCAGGGGACATTTACTCGACGGTTCACATCGAACATGACGATGATCGGCCAGCAATAGATATTCGTAGTCTTATATATAACGATGACGGAAATACCACTTCAGGACCAGTATTTATGGAGAATTCCAGCGCTTACGACCCTGAATTTACAGCTTTTATGTACGCAGAGTTACGTAAATTACGCTACGAAGGTCAGCCTCTGGTTAATTATATTATTACAGATACATCGGGCCTACCTGATAGCATTCACTCGTTAGAGCGGCTTTCGCAAGAAGGTGAATTGATTGAAAATAAACAATTTTTACTAGATAGGTCAGATCATGGTGATCATACGCACGTATCTACTTTCGTCTTTTACCCTGGAGACTCATTGAGTACACCTGAAAGTTCATCGTGCTCAGCTTCTGAGCAAGTACAAGTTGTCGAATCGGAAGATGCGGTGCCTACTGAAAGTCATAATCATGATGACAGCCCATATCTTCAGGCAGTCATGGGTAATTCTGGCACAACTGCTAATTCTCTTTCTATGGAAACTGCTCCATACACAATCGAAGACTGGGCGTATCACACACTGACCGAGACCGCCCGCAGTCGGGGTATCGATCCGAATAAGGTAATGACCGCTGATAGGATACATTCCCTAGTTGCATGGGCAATAGCCGAAGGAGGTGGAATTGATCACAATGCTGACGGACACATTGTCGGCACGTTTAACCCGCTAAATACAAAAGGCGGTGATGAACTCGGGGGCGTGAATGAAGGTAACGCTGAATTAGATGAGAATAGTAATGGGTTTCCGAACTTCGCGACCGGAGTTTTAGCATCAGCTCAGTCAATCTGCGACAACCCTAATCAAACTAGAATCTGTGATGCATTGTTAGCTCCACAGTTTTCACAGCAGCAGTTCATTAACGCAGTTGCAGGCCAGTTTAGTTTTTCAAACGGAGATGTGATTAACCATATGGGAGGAATTTATTCTGATAATAAGCCGTGGGCTATGGCCTCTGTAGATGGAGTTTTTCTGCCTAGCACCGGGGAGTATGCGAGTAGAAGCCAGTTCGTACAGACTTTAACAAACGTATTGATAAATGTTGATGCCGACTATGGCCGTTACGCTGGACGCGTACTAGGCTCTACAGGTGAACTTGCTAATACATCAGACCTTAGGTTTATAAACGCTGGTGTTTTCTCTGTCGCCCAGTCGCTGACAACACCTGAATTGCCTGATGAAACTCCTGCCTCACGCGTAATTATGACTGAAGCTGATTATGTATATTACGAGCAGCGTGCGAGAGATCTTGGTTTCTCGAGTGTGGCAGAATATTTTGCGACCGTTCATGAAACAGTATGACCTGCATTAAAAACCATAGCAAAATAGACCGCACAAAAAATAATTATGCTCAAGCTTGACAAGGGTTGTGGCTAGGGTATTATTGATTCATAAGTGTGGGAAAAGTGAAAGTACTTTTAACATAATCATGTGGGGTAGAGGAGAGAATTATGGGATCACCGGTCACATGGGCTAAAAGACAAACAGGTGCAAATAAAGTATTGGCGTGGGGAGCCTTAGGTGTTGGCGGCCTGGCTGGGGTAGGCTTCGGCTATCATGCGCTGTTTGAGGGAGAGTCCGTTTTTAGGTCTGCAGGCACAACGATTATTGAGACCCCTATGGCAATAGCAGAGGGTGGAAGAGATATCGTTGGAGGAGCAGGTGATGAAATTGGAGGCACTCCTAGCGTTGACGTTTCTCCAGGCGGCGTAGACTTTAATGTTGATACTGGTGCTGGGGACGGCTCAGGTTCAGTAGTGATTCCACCCGAAAATGACTTGTTCCCAACGAATGGTGAAGGCACCTCAACTCCTGGTGAAACAGCAGGTGAGGGAGCGGTTGCGGCAAGCGGCATTTTTACCGTTCCAGTCGGTGAGACTGCATATCTTTCACAAATGGCTGCCGATCCAAATTGCAGCGTTCCATACGACTCTAACAATGGGTTCGAAGATGCACTTGAACGTGCTCAAGTTTTGAATCCAGGTGTACGTGCGCTTGATGTTGTAGACCCAAACGAGGTTCTACTTACTCCAGGCGCCTATAACTGTTAATTACAAGACAAAAATCATATAAAAATAAAAATTGAGGGGTAAAAGGTGTTGGCTATGAATAACGAACCGGATTTCATATATGACACGACAATCAACTATAGAAACAATAAATGATCCATATCTACCTGAAGACAGATATGGCATTGCAGCACGCGCCAGTGAGATTACAGCAGCGCTACTAGATGTTAGTGGGCTTGACCTACAGCATGTTCCGCCAGAACGTGATTTTACTGGACAGCACGTTATCGCTGATCTCGTAGCACGTGGTAATTTAACGGCGTGGAAACTAACAGGAGTCGATGGGTATAGGGCAGACGAACCTCCAACTTTATCACGCAACATAGTTAGCCGCGCGTTATTTACGTCTAAGAGTCCTATACAGCCACTTGAGCGACTTATAGTTACTGGCGATGTGAATCAAGTAGACGGCTCACCTGTTTTCGAGGTCTGTTATGCAGAAAGATCGCCTCAGACAGCAAATCAACGCGCAGATGGGGTGCCGGGAGATTTACAGCAAGCTCTATTTTATATTCATCCTGCTTCTATAGCTGATGATGGTCACAAATATGCCAGTATGCTAGGACTATTAGCTAGACAGTTTAGGTTGCCTGCACGCGAAGTTGAATCACTCGAAGCGTTATTTGGTTCTTCTGATTCTGTGGTTCCGCAATGGTTATTGCACATCGCTCCACTGCTGAATTATGGAGACGATGAAGAGTCTGCCTACAGCCAATCTAATAGACTGGTCAACGAGTTACGCTCGTTGAGGGAAAAGATCGAAGGCACTGATGAGAGTATCGACGAGGAACTCCCTAGACCTTACGAGCCAGATCCGTTCTCAATCGAATTTTCTAGGCATTTAATGACAGATGAACAGCTTCTAGCGGGATCTTCTGATGCGCGAGTATCAGCTGACGATTTTACTGATAGGCTGAGAGCGAATTTTATTCAAGATCGTGATGTATTATTGCGCCACTTCATGGATCATGTAGTGCTAGATGATACCTTACAGAGTATCAGAGGGGATTTATCGCCGGTGGTCAGGGCGGAAGATGAAATGCAAAAAGCTCAAGAACTATATCCGGAGCTTTCTCGTGAGGAGTTAGATGGACTATATAGGATTGCTCATCGAGCGTTGTTTCGTCAATTTTGCGACGATTTAACTCCCGTGCCTGTTGCTGCAGATGATCAGCCGTTTGTCGACCAAATTAGGTATATGGCAGACGACAACCAACTGCAACTTAACAATATTAGTAAGGCAAACAATGGCAATTCATTACGCAATCCCCCGCTAGAATTCGTGCATGAAAGTTTTGTTCGTTCTGTGATATACACTTCTGAAGAATTTTTACCTCTTAGTTTTGGTAGTGACAGAAACGGCTACGATATTACTGGTTTCGTTGCAGCTTTAGACACGAAGTGGTTACTTTCCGTGGTACCAAGTGTAGTTCGTGGACCAAATGGCGATAGATATGCCTGGATGAATGTTATCCCCTTGAGTGGCAATGCAGCTGCATCGATTAGAGAGAATATTGGCCTGGTTAGAAAAAAATTTAATGAAAAGGAATCATAATAATGGCAGGAAGCAGACC
>CAYGOR010000017.1:9599-18544 GCA_964351635.1 uncultured Candidatus Saccharibacteria bacterium | reverse complement strand
TACTTGTTACCGGACGAAGCACTTTCAATAACATGGCCTACGCTGCTGCTTGGGACTAATGTGTCAAACAAGTCGGTCGATATTGTTGTTAAAGGGTTAGACGATCCTATGCCCCATATAGTTGCTTGGTCTGGTGTAGGAACATAGTGATATTTTCCGCTTTCTACAAAGTAGACTTTTCCAGTTGTTCCTGGCGACACAAAACTTCCAAGAGTCTTTTTTGGTAGTAAGTCCGTGGCAAAAGGGTATGTCCATACAAAAGGAGAATCAGACCATCCGTGTGCAACATTACTATTTTTGAAAGGTAGGTATTTACCACCGTCTACGATTTTATCAGTACCGCCAAATTTGACAAATCGGTCAAGCGGATCTCCAGTTGATATATGATCTATATCGGTAGGTAGTACGTCAGTCGTGTTGGAGGTAGATATACCCCAGTGGTCAAAACTTTCACCATCAAGTGGGAGATGCTTCCGGTAATTATTAAGAAGATAAACAGTATCATCAGGTAACCTAGCGAATCTTCCCGCATCGCCACCTGAAGGAGTTTGTGATACTAATCCAGGTGCAGAAATGTGATTTTGCCCCGCAACACCCCATATCAGTACGTACCCATCAGATTTTAATCTGTATCGTTTACCCTGCGACATTAGGTAGCGAGTTCCATTTAAGTCAAGAGCTACTGACTCTAGGGCAGAACCGTTTGTAAGTTGATTAACATACACTGTGTCTACGTCTCTATACGAATCATCGTCTAATCCCCAAGCCGCTAATATCGTTGGGTTGGGTATCCAGTGTTTTTTATTGTTTACCACTAGGTATAGTTTGCCTGTCGGTGTTTCGTGTATAACTTCCCACAAGTAAGCGTCGTTGATAGTCGCGCCAAACCAATCGTTAAACATCCGCCAGAAGTTACGATTTCCATAAGCGCTGCATCCGTCTCCTGTACCATATAAATTATTCAGCGCTGCTGCGTTTGGCTGGTAAGGGGTGTAGTTATATAGTCCTGCGGTTGCTTGGTTTTGGATAACAATATTTGTTCCACCGCAGCCTGCGTTTGGATTGTACTGTACGTAGTTAGTTAACCCAGCTTTATAGTTGTAAAGGTGCGAATCACGCGCATAACGCTTATATTGTCTTGCTGCTGCGTACACCTGGTTGAAAAAGCCGTAGTACTCTTCGTCGCAGGGTGCCGTGTCGGGACATCCAAATCCAGTAGCGCTCCTGTACTGTATGGGCCATGGCCAGCTGTCAGTAACAAGGGATTGTTCTTTCTGTAAAAGGATAATCAAAACCTTGGCATTAACGCCGCAAGAGTTCGCCACGTTGTATATTATTTGTGCTGCAGTTTGATTGCTAGCTGAGTTATATCCTTCGCAAAGCCCACTTTCAGCAGGGCGTGCAGGGGTATCCATTCTGTAATCTTTCAAGCATGTAAATGGTGTGCTGACACCCCGTCTGCTGGAGTATACTGCGCGCGTAACCGTGTCGTTATAAGTTGAGTCGTATATGGATTGTGTGCCGTTTGTGTCACATGTAGGTAGTTTTGCATCCAAAAATGCCTGAATTTCATTCGTAGTCATTGTATTGGCTGTGAAAAAGATTACGTCATCCATGATCCTGCCTGGTTCAAAGTCTGAACCAGAGACGGCATTTGCGGTCTGTGAAGTTAAGTTCCCAATAAGCAATATAGACAAGAAAAGCAAAAGTAAGATTTTTATTGAGGTAAATCCATACCTTGATCGATCCATTGTTAATTAACCTCTATCTGCACTGGATCTGAGGTTCCCGAAGCAGTATCGGAGCTGTACGATACAGTAGCACTCCACGTGCCAGTTGCTAGCTCGCCTTGCTCAAATGTTACGAATCCACAACTCACACTAGAGACGTTCTCGATTCCACTGGTAGTTTTTTCTTTAAAAACAGTACTTTTTTGTAGTGTTGTTGTGCACACGCCTCCTTCTTCAAAAACCCCAGGGACGTATGACCCAACTTCCACCTTGCCGGTTACAGTGTTTTGACCGTATGCTGAAATGACAGGTTTTACTATTGACATTGAGTCGTCGTCCTGATTGTTCTCTTGATTTATTCTTTCCGTAATCTTATTCTTGTTTTCATCTGATTCAGTTTTTTCTTCATCTGTTGCTTCCTTGTATTCAATTCCGGTAAGTCCATCCTCGACTGATTGATTTTCGGGGGCACCACCTTTACTTAATAGGTACAGTCCAACCGAAGCAATTACTACAAGTATTAGGATGATTATTACTATATTTTTTCGATTCATAACGTACTTATATTTTGCTATTTTTATTTTTAATTTCTTATGCTTATAGTATAGCTTAATATTTTGATTTTGTAAAGTCCTGCCTAAGGACGCCTTGGTGTATTTTTACTGTTATAATTGTCATCAGTGATATTCGAAAAAACTAAAGCATTCATTGGATCTAGGCGTTTCTTGATATTTATATTTGTCTGGTTTGTATTCCAGGCCGGGTGGATGTCATTCTCTAACAGATATAACGCTCCACACGACGAAGCTAGCCACGTCAGTAGCATATCGGAGTATTCTGCTAATGGCTTTTCACCCATTTTACGACTGGAAAACCTTGAGGATGGATCGCACTATAAGAGCACCTATTCAACTTCATATTTTTATTACTACACCATGTCAGTGCCTTATAAAGTCGTTACTTCATTATCTGGCTCCAAGTTTATCATGCTTGCAGTAATGAGGTTTATTAATTTAGTAATCTCGTTTGTTGGGTTATATGTTTTGGTGAAGTTGTTAAAGAGGTTAATGCCGCGACAGCCTGTAATGACTAACTTTGTTGCTTTTACCTATGTCTGTACTACTGTATACACGTATATTGCAGGAGGAGTTAGCTATGACAATATGCAGCTTTTAATGCTTTTCGCGAGTTTTTATTTTTTTATAGACTATTTTAAGGCGCAACGATTACAAACTATTATGTGGTTTATTCTTTTTTCTTCTCTGGCTGTCGTGACTAAATTTACGTCGTTGCTAATCGTAGTACCGCTTTTTGCGTATCTGTTATATAGAATCGTTAGAGACTGGGGCGAGTTCAATAAGCTGTTCAAAAGATTCTTTATCTATAAGGATAAAATCAGAGTAAAGAATCTAACAGCGTTTATATTTTTTATCCTAGTTATATTAGCCGTGCTTCACAGGCCAATAAATAACATCGTAAAATATGGCACACCAGAGCCAAGGTGTAGACAAGTTTATAGTCTGGATGTGTGTCTTAGGGATGGGCTTTTCGAAAGGAATTATAAATTAAGAAATATAAACAAAGATACCGATAGGATAAATCTGTATACCTACTACTTCGGATTGTGGATAAACAACATGAGGAACACTACGTTTGGTATATATAATTCTACACAAGCCAGAGATGACACGGCATTGATCAGGGGTGCGTCATGGCTGTTAATTTTTGTCACCCCTTTGCTTATATACTCCCAACGAAAAAAACTAGCACAAGACAGAACAAGAGCTGCCCTGATTTCTGTAGCGGGAATATATTGTCTAATTTTAGTGTTGAAGAACTACTCTACCTATTTAGAGCTAGGGGCTCCATTGGCGCTACAGGGTAGGTACATACTTCCGGTGTTACCATTCCTTTACCTAGCCTCTGCAATAATATTAGATGGAGTATTTACTAAAAAGTGGGCTAAGGGTGTTTTGCTTACTTTAGGGTTGTTTGTCTTGTTAACAAGTGGCTTAACTTCATATATATTACTTAGCGATGATGACTGGTATTTTGAAAACAATGCGGTTGAGGTTGCAAATGATGCTGCAAAAAATATTGTTAGACCCCTAGAAGTTATTGTATTAGATAAATCAGAATAAATGCACCACTTTCTATTACTGTTATATACTTCATACTATGCTAGAGGATGACAGAATTAAAGTAGGCTACGTGGTGTCTTATAAAGATACTCAGTACGTAAGATCGCATTTTATAATACGATGTATAGAAAATGCTAACTCACTTCAGTTATTTACTGCAAATAACACGACGAAGAGCATTTTTCGCTACATACAGACTGTACTAAGGCTGATAAAAATGAGAATTTTATACAATCCTGATGTATACATACTTGGGTTTCGAGGAGCTGAAATTTTTTGGTTTGTACGCCTAATAACTATCGGAAAACCTTTAGTCTACGATGAATTCGTAAGCACATACATGTGGTTTATAGACGAGCACGCAAAAGTGAAAAAAAACTCCATAGCGGCAAAAATGATAAAACTTTATGTTAAAAGCACACTTAAAGTGTCTCAACTCTTGCTGAGCGACACAGAACTTCATGCTCGATATGGTGTTGAAAATTTCGGAATAAAACCTAACAAATATCGTACTTTATATGTCGGGACAAATGAAGAGTTGTTCAATACTAACGCAATTGTACCAGCCTCAAAAAGCAATGAATTTAAGGTTCTTTTTTATGGCACCTTTCTCCCATTACATGGCCTAGATGTTATTTTAGAAGCTGCGTCTTTGCTTAAGAACGAGAAACGCATAAAGTTTATAATAATTGGTAGTGATAAGCATGGTGACAGAATGGATGAATTCCTAAAATCACTTAAAAAACTAGAACTAGAAAATGTGGAGCATTTACCCTGGGTGCAGTTTGAAAAACTGCCAACCTATATAGAGAAAGCAGACATCTGCCTTGGCGGCCCTTTTGGCAACACAACGCAAGCAAGAAAAGTCATAACTGGTAAGACATTTCAGTTCCTAGCCCTTGGCAGAGCAACTGTTATTGGTAGGATTGACGAAAATGTCGGATTTATAGACCGTGAAAACTGCATACTCATCGACCAGGGTTCACCAGAGTCTTTGGCGTCGGCAATTAATTGGGCTTATTTACAAAAAGATAAACTTAAACTGATAGGTGATGCTGGCCGGGCTTTGTACGTATCAAGATTTTCAGTTAGGGCACAAACCCCTCTGCTTGAAGAGACAATAAAGAAACTTATTTAGCAGCATTGTAGAGTTCTCTGTAGTTCGCAGTCATTCCGTCAAAAGTATAATTGATAACTGTATTTTTTGATAAATTATCCTTTCTTGTAGCAATTTTTATCATTTCGTGTGCGAATTTGACCCAATCTTCAGTGCTTGTGCGGTATAGATGGTTCGATATACTTCCTGGTAAAGCAATCAAATCTCCGACCAGTACGTTTCGTTTTAGTTGTAACGCCTCAATAATTACTAAGGGGGGATTAAACTTACTGTCCATAAGCCTCACTGGGTAAATAATCAGGTCGGCAGCTTCAAGTATTGGAATAATACTATTCACGGTTCCAACTGTTTTGACTTGTTTAAATTTACTAGCAAAATGTTCACCTCTCTTTTGGTGGTCAAAACGGCAGGCTAGTAAAATTTGCGCGTGAGGTAACTTGTTCAGAAATGTCTCTAAACATTTCGCAAAATCATCATCAATTCCTAGACGGTCAAATTCACCCGGGAAAACTATTAGTGGGCCTTTCGTTCCTAAGTTTTTACGTGTTTCAGCTCTTCTATTGTTAGAAAAAATAACTCGTTCCGGTGAAGTTTGTGGAGGTATAATCTTGATGCTACTACTGTTTTTTTTAAGCAAGCTTTGTGCATTTTCTGACTGGCACACAATTATGTCTCCCCAAAGTAGCTTCTTTGCCTGTTTTGTAGATAGATCGTAGGAAGGTAAGCCGGTAATGGTCTGTACAAAAAATGTTCCGCTTCGTTTCGCTCTCCAGCTACATATTTTCATAAGGAGTGCATTTTTATCTGTAGGAATATGAGCAGTGTGTACAATATTATATTTATGGGCATTGACCATAATTCCAACAAAAAACTCAATTTTCTGTCGTAAGCCCCAGCCAGTTTTTGAAAAAACAGGTACACCCCTGATGTGAGCATTCCGAAGTTTTTTTTTGCTAAAAAAGGAAACCTCTACGTCCTTAGCTTTACCTAGGCTGTTTGCTAAGTCCGATAAGAGTACAAACCCTCCCTCGTGGGGTAGAGATTCATATGCCCTAGTTGCGTATAAAAGTTTGATTTTAGCCATTGAGGATTTTCTTAGTACGTTGCTTGGCTATTCGCTTTGACTTCACAAGGTAATGTTTAAGTGGTGCTTTATGCTTTTTTAGATAATTTCTAAGTGGTAGCATCGTGTGCTTTTTAAATTTGATGCCGTTTTTCATGCCAATTCTAACGTTATTTATATGTACATAAACAGATTTATCTCTGGGTTGAGTAAAGCTGTATGACTGTTCAGACATAAAGTTGGCTAAATATTTGACTACAGATTTTGGGTTAGACATGTCTATGACTTTTTCACCAGATTCTTCAGCTAGTCTTTTTATTTTTTCTTTATAATCTTCACCGAGCTCTGGTTTCTGTATAAGGGCATGGTAAAGAAGACTATAAAAGTGGTTTTGACTATCAGGAGTATAAAAGCAGTTACGTACAAAAACACGACTTTCTAAAATTGATTTTTCCCAAGCTATGTCATAATAACCGTCTCCAACGTACCTTAAATCAAATAACACATCTTCGTTATTAACTTTGACTTTATAATGCACCCTGTGTCTACTTGGAAATACCGGTTTAGCATTTAGCGTATATGCTACATCATCTCGGCTGTCTACCAATAAATCAATGTCACCGTGATTTTCGGAATAGTAGTTATCGGGTAGTGGTTTAAAATTTCGTAGTACTACGTAGTCAGAACGAGTGTTTAATACGTAAAAAAGCTCACGCATATCGGTCCATCCCTCACTTCCTAATAGGTCTTTGTCCCACTTTTCTCGTTTTTTTGAATAACTTTTTCTTCGTGTAAATGAGAGAAAGTCCTCGCTATTCATACCGAATAATAATGCGAGATTATAATCTGCCTCAACTATAGAATTACTTGCGTGAATTTTGTGTCCGCCCCCTGTCCATGAACGATGCAGCGCTTTTGCGTTGAATAAATTCGAGTTAACAACCTGATCACCTTTAGAAGTCGTGTGTTTTTTATATACTGGTTTTTTATCTTCGACGACTATCGCTAAGAAAGGATTTGTGCCAACATGTATTTCTTTGCGTGAGTTTGCGGGCAAATTTGTACCATAGAATCGTGAAAGATTTTCAGCAAATTTGTTTTTAGACCATTGAACTTCATATTCTTTTAAAATAGTGAATTTCTCCGATATATCGGCTAATATGCGATTTTCTATAGAACGAGCATTCTCCCATATAATAAAAAGATGAATTTCGGGTTTCATTGATTTGCTAGACATGTAATCATTGTATCTGTTAAGAACTCCATCCTCCAAGTATTTAAAAAACAATTCTTCTTATCCAAACTTTTATGTACTTAAAGGGCAAAGTCCAGATAGATAGGTAACGCCGTACTAGCAGTAACATTGTTAGGTTTGATAGAGCAATGGATACTGCAGTTGCGATCGCAGCCCCTTCGACATAACGCACGGGGATTAATATTAGCCCTAAAGATACGTTAATTAACAGTGAAAATGCTATCGCCTTTGCCAGTGCCTTTTCGTGTCCAGTCATCGCCAGAGTGAATAAAGTCGGACCAACCGCGACATTTATAAGCTGACCACACGCTAGAATTATCAAAGCAGTTGATCCGTTGGCAAACTCAGAGCCGAAGAGACGAAGAATATTAGCAGGGAATAGCACTATTATCGTAAATATTGGGATAGCAACAATAAAACCCAGTGCACTGGTCTTATTTAGTATTCGTTCAAGTTTTTTTAATTTCTTTGATGCATACAATTCTGAAATATTCGTTCCCACTATAGTATTAATTGCTGTTAAGATCATCGCTAGTAGTAGTGAGACCTTCAGTGCTGCGTTATAAATACCTACATCATTGTTTGTACCGAAAGAACCTAAGATTAACGTGCTAATTTGGCCGTTCAATTGGGTAGTTACCGCAACAAATAGTAGGGGCACCCCGCTTGCCAGCAACAATCTTTTACTAAATGTCTTACTTCTAGAAGTTTTTGATGGAAAGTTTTTGTTTAAGTAGTATATCCCTACTGCGAGGCTAATAAAGCAACCTGCTACAAAACTTGCCGCCATAGCTTTTAATCCCCAAATATTTCCTATTGTAAATATGGAAATTATGCCGACGAAGTATATAATTATTCTCTCTACAAACAAAGATTCTCTAGTTCTACGAAATGCTCGTAGAAACCCGCCGTATAGATACCTGAGTGAAAATGGTATTACAGACAGCGAAAAAATTTGTAGGTAGATTGTGAGTTCTGGTTTTTGAAAAACAGACTTAGAGATCCAGGAGGCCAAAACGAACAGCGCGAAGCTTATAATTGTTGTATTTATTACGGTAAGCGATATCGATGTTTGTATTACGGATTTAGCCCCCTCATTATCTTTGACTTTTATCAAGGGCGGTATTAAACGCACTGCAGTTCTATCTAACCCGAGATGGCCAAATAATGAGAGAGTTGTAATAATTGAAAAACTTAGGTAGTACAGCCCGCTTCCATAGGCACCAAATTTTCTTGCGAGTAGGAAGTCAAAAATGAATTGAATGCCGCTTGCTACTACCAATATAATAAACGCCCAAAAAGAATGTGTAATTATTTCTATAAAACTCGCATCTTTAGAGCCTAGGGACTTACCGAGTTCCGATTTTGAGTTATTCCCCATATTATCCGAACTGAAGCTTTTTTATACGCTCTAATGTGTTCTCCGCAATTATTCTATTGGTCTTTATCAAATCTGCAATAACTCCAAGCACACAGAATAAAAGACCAGCAGTGAATAGTGCTACGCCGAGTAGTAGTGATTGAATATGTTGTCCGACACTCTCAGCCCCTATTGTTAGTATTAGGTATCTAACAAACGGTACCAGACTTATTAGAAGTAATGACAGCCCGGGAGCTACGAATACCTTTAAGGGTTCGT
>CAYGOR010000017.1:0-9589 GCA_964351635.1 uncultured Candidatus Saccharibacteria bacterium | reverse complement strand
TGAAGTAACTCTTAGCTATCACACGGCCAGTCTTATACATATGTTGCCATATATTTTTAAACAATCGAGATTTACGAGTCGGGGGGTTAGTCTTAACAGGCACCGAAGTAATCGCCATGCGCTTACGGCCAGCGCGGATAATACTCTCGGTGCAGTAGCTAAACGAGTTAACGATGTTCATCTTTATGGCAGCATCTTTAGAATACGCGCGGAAACCACTAACTGTGTCAGGCACATTTGTTTTAGCGGCTTTATTTACTACCCAAGATCCGAATTTTTGCATTGTTTTTTTGAATAGACCAAAGTGAGCGATACTGCCAGTTTGCCGATCGCCTATGACAATATCTGCCTCACCAGATAGTATTGGAGCTGTTAGCTTCGGTATGTCCGCTTGCGGGTATTGATTGTCTCCGTCTGTATTTACTATTACGTCAGCTCCATGCGTCAGCGAGTAGTCTAGTCCATCAGTAAATGAACGCGCAAGTCCACGGTTTGTCCTATGATACACAAAATGCTCTACACCGAGTTTTTTTGCAACTTCAACAGTCCTGTCGGTAGAACCGTCGTCTATTACAAGTACTTCTACAGAATCAAAACCCTTTACTTTCCTAGGAATAGTTTTAAGTACTGCGGGTAGGGTTTTTTCCTCGTTTAAACAAGGGATTTGTACGAACAACTTCATTATTGTCTATATTTTAACAGATACGTCGAAGTTTTTAGTGTTAATATGTTTAGTAACGAACATGGATAAAGTAATAGGAAAAATAAGGGTCTGCTTTAGTTCAAAACATTTTCTGGGCTTGATATTACTAGTGATAGGTTTTCAAGGTCTTTGGTACGCATTCAATTTCCAACCCACAATACTGGACGAAGCTAGGCATACTGGCTTTATAGAAATGTACAGTGAGAGACTAAGCCCATTTATAGCTGAGCAGGATAGTGAATGGGACTACCTCGGGGATACAACTCGCGATCCGTCTTACTTCTACTATTACACTATGAGTTTTCCGTGGAGGGCTGTAAAAAGCATGTCTAGTGACTATAAGACTCAAATAATCTTGTTGAGATTAGTTCATATTTTCATATTTGCATTAGCGATTCTTGCTTACGATAGAGCTATAAGAAGACTGAATTTCAGCACTGTAATAACTCGACTTTCACTATTATTGCTAGTATTAACTCCTTCGGTTGCTATTTTAGGTGGTGTCATTAGTTACGACACAGTAACTTTTCTGTTCTCTGGACTTCTCTTTCTCTATAGTGCAGAAATACTAAATAAGAAGAAGATTCCGTATGAATTATTGTTGAAATTTAGTTTAGTTTTAGTTTTTGGTAGTCTGTTCAAATACACATTTATCGCGCTTGCTATACCAGTCGTTGCATTCTTGGTTTACGATATTATGAAAAATAAAAAATCATTAGTTGCTGAACATACCAAGGGCAATCGGACAAAGATTCTTATAGGCGGTTTTTTGCTATTAATTGGGACTGGCTTATTTATAGAGAGACCAGTAAAAAATTACATTGAATACGGTGAATTATCACCGAATTGCGAAGTTATTATTTCTGAAGAGCGGTGTGTCGCAAACTACACACAGGAGAGGAATATAACTGCAAAAAAAACTAAACCAGCAGATTTTGAGGCAAAGTCACTTTATGAGTTTACTTTTGTTGATTGGATTCCTAACATGGTTCGGACACAAGTTCGTCTAAACCCTTGGGATGAACCGGTGAAATCACTGCACCTTCTCTACTTTTGTGCGTTGTTTTCAGGGATTTTGATGATAATCTACAACCTCAGTGTTCTTATGAAAAAACAGCAATTCGTCTTCGTGATTATAGTAATTTGTTCTCTTAGTGCAATATTGCTTTTTCGCAACTATAATTCCTACCAAGGCTTAGGACAAGTTGTAGCAACATCTAGTAGGTACTTGTTGCCTGTTCAGCCGCTATTTTTGTGTTTGGTTGTTCTGAGTTTTTCAAACGTTTTTCGAAAACAATTTTTTCTACTCTTACCTGTAGTTGTTTTGCTGCTTGTGTCCATGGCAGAGGGCGGTGGAGTTCTAACATACAAAAAACAGGCAGCCAAAGAAGTTTATTGGTCGCAAAGAAATTAAGGCCGACCAACGCCCAAGTATCCCAAGCCGGCTTTTTTTATTATGCTTTTATCAAAGGCATTTATCGCATCTACTAGAAGTCCACCTGAAGTAGTATTTGATAACTGCTCCATATCAATTTCTAGAAATTCTTGCCATTCAGTCGTCACAAATACAGCGGAGCAATTCTTTACGGCTTCCTGGGTATTTTTTTTGATTTCAATAGAGTCTCTTAGCTGTTGTCTTGCCTCTCCGTTGACGTGTGGATCATAGGTTGTGACCTGGGCTCCGGCTTTGTCGAGAATATTTGCAATTTTAACACCTGGAGATTTCCTGATGTCGCTGGTGCCGGCTTTGAATGCAAGCCCTAGTACTGCGACTTTCTTGTCTTTGAGAGTCCCTAGTAACTTTTGTGCTTTGTTAACAATATAGCCGGGCATACTACTATTTACATCGGTAGCTGCGGTCATTATAGGCATGTCGACTCCGTACTCAGCTGCACTACTGATTAGTCCACTGACATCCTTCGGAAAGCAGCCACCTCCGTAACCTCTTCCTGCGTTAAAGAAAGCTCTCCCAATTCTTCGATCAGCGCCAATTCCGTCCATTACGCCCACAACATCTGCACCAGCTTCATCGGCCAGCTTAGCTATATTATTTGCAAAAGATATTTTTAGTGCTAGAAATGCATTAGCTGTAACTTTGATAAGCTCTGCACTCTCTAATGTTGTTGAGATATATTGTCCGTCAGGTGCTTTATCTAATAACTTTTCCAGACCAGCCATTGAAGCTAATGAATCTCGCTGCTGCTCAAATGCCTTATAAAGATCCATTACTTCGCTAATAGCCTGCTTATCACTTCCTCCAGCAACTATGCGATCAAAGAAAAGTGTGTCTCCGACGGCGGTTCCTTCTCGCAAAAATTCAGGATTAGAAACATAACGTACATGTTGCGGCAAAACTTCTATGACTTTCCTGCCAGTTCCTACAGGTACAGTACTTTTTTGGACAAATACGGCACCTTTTTTCAGCAAGGGTCCTGCAGTTTGTGCCGCACTAAAAATATAGTTAAGGTTCGAGCTGCCATCGGGATTGTCGGGTGTGCCTACGCAAGAAAAAACTATATCGGACTCTGTTATCCCGGGGTCATAGTCCATAGTTGGAACTAGTGTACCGGCTTCAACGGCCTTTTTTATTAGTGGGTTAATGCCTTCTTCATAAAAAAAAGATTTCCCTTCTTTTAGTACGTCTATTCTGTCAGGGTTAATATCGATTAGGTAGACTTTGTATCCTGCGTTTGCTGCAATGGCAGCAGTCGTTACTCCAACATATCCAGAACCAATCACACTTATTGTTTTCATAAAGCTCCTATTCATTAGCAATTTTTAGTAAGTAATTTCCATAACCAGATTTTTTCAATGGCTCAGCAATTTTCAGTAACTGATCCCTGGTTATGAACTGCTTTCGGTAAGCAACTTCTTCTGGTGAGCCGATGATCTGCCCCGTACGCTTTTGTAGAACTCGCACGTAGTCGGTAGCATCAGTCATGCTATCTATTGTGCCTGTATCTAGCCATACGTCACCATCGTCTAGGGTAGTTACTTTGAGCTTGCCACGCTTAAGGTACTCTTCATTTATTGACGTAATCTCTAGCTCTCCACGCTCCGATGGCTTAACACTCTTGGCGATTTCGATAACGTCATTATCGTAGAAATACAAACCCACAACAGCATAGTTTGATTTTGGATGTTTAGGTTTTTCTTCTATAGATTTTGCCTGCATGCTTTCGTTAAACTCAACCACACCATAGCGCTGTGGATCAGAGACCTGATAGGCAAATATGATGCCACCTTCAGGATCTACGCATTGCTTTAGAGAATCGTCCAGCTCAGCTCCATGGAATATGTTGTCGCCAAGTACTAAGGCCACCTTATCATCGCCAATAAACTCTTCGCCAATAATAAATGCTTGCGCGAGTCCATCGGGGCTTGGTTGTACCGCGTAGGTCAAGGAAATGCCCCAATCTGATCCGTCACCAAGTAAATTTTTGAATGCAGCTTGATCGTGAGGAGTTGTAATTATCAACACTTCAGTAATACCGGCTTGCATTAAAGTACTGAGCGGGTAATACACCATAGGTTTATCGTAGATGGGCATTAGTTGTTTTGAAATACCCTTTGTAATAGGGTGAAGACGTGTCCCTGAGCCGCCTGCTAGAATGATGCCTTTCATAAAATCCTCGATTACTTCTATAAATAGTGTAGCGCATCAGGTACACTACTCCCTATAATGAAACATTGTATAGAGTGTGGATCTGATAACCAGACAACTGATAATCACAAGAAAACATGTAACCAGTGCGGCAACATTTTTTACCTTAATCCCTCAGCTGCTGCAGCGGTGATCATATATCAGGGTGACAAAATGCTTTTTGCTCGGAGAGGACGCAACCCTGGCAAAGGGATGCTCGGGGGCGTTGGAGGATTTGTGGATCCAGGTGAATCTTTAGAGGCTGCAGCACTGCGCGAGTTGTTTGAAGAATCAAAAATATCAAAAGACAATATTTCTGATTTTCGCTATGTCGGTAGCGAATGCAATAAGTATGAGTTTCAAAACAGAACCATGAATACTATCTGCGCATATTTTGCAGCCGAGTTAAAAGAGGGCATAACGCCAGAAGCAGGCGATGATGCGCAGACTCTAGAGTGGTTTCACATAGATGAGGTTGCTGTTGAGGATTTTGCCTGGCCTGAGATGTGGCAGATAGCAAAGAGTTTTTCGACTAACTATCTAGGTACAAGATCAAATCATCGCGCCAGTTTCTAGGAGTGAACCCCGTAGACTGGAGCTTAGTTAAATCTAGTGTGCTCTGCAGTGGACGCGGCGCGTAAATGTCTTTATCACTAAAATATTCCGCTGTTGTTGTGTCTGTCACGGATAATTCATTACGACCAAGATGAGCAAATATCTCCCTGGTTATGTCTGCCCAACTATTCGTATCACCTGAGTTACTAACGTTGTATGTCCCATAAGATGCGTTTGTTTCAAGCAAGTGGTCAATAGCTCTTACTAGCTCTGATGTAAATGTTAGGCGGCCAGTTTGATCATGGACGACAGTAGGGGATACACCTTTGTCGGCTAGTCCAATCATGGTTCTAACAAAATTCTTTCCCTCACCAATTACCCAGCTTGTTCGCAATATATAGAATTTTGGAGCTAGTGAGACGGCAATGTCTCCAGCAGCTTTACTCGCACCATAAACAGAGAGAGGAGCAAAGGCTTCATCTTCAGAGTGTATCCGTTTCGTACCATCAAAAACATAGTCTGTGGATACATGAACCAGTGTCATGTCGTGCTGTGCTGCGACTGCTACGAGGTTGGCGACAGCATCCGCGTTGACTTGCCAGGCAGCAATGCGGCCTTCAGCTGTCTCAGCACCGTCAACATTGGTGTAGGCAGCGGCGTTTATAAGTACATTAAATCGCGCCCAGTCATAGCTCTCTACTGATTCTTTATCTGTTATGTCTAATTCGTCAACGTCAGCGATTCCAGCATTTGGATATTTCTGACGTAGCGCAGTTCCCAATTGTCCGCTGGCTCCGACTATGAATATTTTAGAGTCATCCATTTAAACCTCCATAGGTGTCACTTCTTTTAATAAAGGGTGCTTTTCGTCTTTCTCTGAAGTGATAGCCTGTTCTTTGCTAATAGGCCACTTAATTCCTACTGCCTCATCAAAAAGGTTCACAAAAGTGTACTGTGCTTCTGGCGACCAGTGAGCATTAACTAAGTAAGTATAGGTAACATTTTCTGTTAATGTTTGGTAGCCATTTGCAACGCCTCTGGGGACAAATACCGCTACATCAGGAGTAATCTCAATTGAGAAAGTGTTTCCAAAGCTTGGTCCTTTTCTTAAATCAACCCAGGCTGCAAATACCTTGCCATTTGCAACTGAAATGAATTTCTCCCAAGGTTCTGCGTGCAGCCCGCGTGTCACTCCCTTTTCTTCGTTGAAGCTGAAGTTATTTTGGACCACTTCAAAGCTCGGCAGTCCCAGTGCTTCCATTTTCTTCTTTTGATAATTCTCTTTGAACCAGCCACGATTATCACCATGAACCACCAGGTCTATTACATACAGACCAGGAATGTTAGTTTCGTGCACGGCAAGATCCTCGGCCATTTAATGTCCTGCTTTCTTGTACTTATCTTCAGTGGCCTGTTTTAGCGGCTTCCACCAGCCCTCATTTAACTTGTACCACTCAATCGTAGCTCTAATGCCGTCTTCAAAATTCGTGTATTTAGGGCTCCAGCCAAGTTCTTTTTTTAGCTTTGAGTTGTCAATTGCGTATCGCTGATCGTGTCCAGGCCTGTCTTTTACATGTTCAAAGTCGTTTTTGTCTCGATCCATTTGCTCTAAAATCGTTTCAACCACAAATTTATTAGATTGCTCTCCGTCCGCTCCTATCAAATAAACTTCTCCTGGATTTCCTCTGTCGATAATAGCCAGCACAGCTCGGTTATGGTCATCAACATGTATCCAGTCTCTCACCTGATCACCAGTTCCGTAGAGTCTTGGTTTTCGTCCTTCGAGCACTTCGGTTATTTGGCGAGGGATAAATTTCTCAACGTGCTGACGAGGTCCGTAGTTATTTGAGCAATTGCTCATAGTTGCATGAACATCAAAACTTCGTACCCAAGCGTGGATCAGCATATCTGAACCTGCTTTGGTAGAAGAGTAGGGGCTTGAAGGATTATAGCGACTGGTTTCGCTGAATTTGTAGTCACTATCTATTGGTGTATCACCATAAACCTCATCGGTAGAGATGTGATGCATTCTTTTGCTATGCTTTCTAACCGCCTGCAAAACGCGGTAGGTGCCGATAATATTGCTCTCAACGAAATCCCATGGTCCTTCCAGGGAATTATCATTATGTGATTCAGCTGCAAAGTGCACAACTAAGTCATTCTCAGAAACTAGTCGATCTATCAGGTCTTCGTCGCAGATATCGCCTTCGACGAGTGTTATGTCATCTATTACACCCTCCAGGCTCTTAATATTGCCTGCATAACCCATCTTGTCGATAACAGTAATGTTCCACTCAGGCTTCTCACTCCTAGCTAAGTGAACAAAGTTAGACCCAATAAACCCAGCTCCACCAGTTACTAATACATTCATAAACTAAAGTATAACAAAGCAGTTTGCTAAGATAGGTAGGTAATTGGAGAAAATATGAATAAAAAGTTGATCGCATTCGATCTAGACGGTACATTGGCGCCTAGTAAATCTCATTTCCATCCACGAATGGTAGCTTTGTTTGATCAGTTACTTGCTAAGTATGAGGTATGTGTAATATCTGGTGCAAAGTACGATTTATTTCAGCGGCAGTTTTTGTCTCAGATTACTTCAGAATCGTCTAGCTTAAGAAGACTTCACCTGATGCCTACTAGCGGAACGCGCTACTACAGATATGAGAACAATAAATGGACCCAGAAGTATGCAGAAGACTTTACCCCAGCGCAAAAAAAGAAAATTCTGTCAGCACTTCAAAGAGGATTAGATGAGTCTGGCCACAAAGTAGAAAAAACTTATGGCCCAACAATCGAAGATCGTGATAGTCAGATAACGCTATCACCTTTGGGCCAAGAAGTAGTAGCTGAACTCGGAGATGAGGGGTTAGAGCTAAAAGAGTCATGGGATCCTAAAGGCATAAAACGACGAGAAATAGCTGCAATTGTTGAGAGTGATATACCAGAATTTAGCGTTCGCGTGGCTGGTGCAACGTCGATTGACGTTACAATGCCAGGAGTTGACAAGGCTTATGGAATGAAAAAATTGATGAGCGAGCTGTCACTACAGAAAGAAGACATTTTATTTTTTGGAGACAAGATAGAACCAGGCGGTAATGATTACGCTGTAGAGCAGATGGGTATTGATTGCATACCTGTTAGAACCTGGCGGGATACATCATATGCAGTCGAGGGGATAGTGCACGTATCATGAAACGAGTTATTGTAAGCGGATATTTTAATCCTTTGCATGGTGGTCATATAGACATGATTGAGGCTGCATCAAAACTAGGAGAATACCTCATAGTATCAGTTAACAACGACAAAGCTCAGCTACTAAAAAAGGGGAAAATTATTCTCGATGAGAATAATAGGGTGCGGCTAATGAGCTCCTTAAAACTTGTAGATGAAGTGGTGCTAGCTATTGATGAAGATGAGGGACAGGCCAAGACACTTCGAATGATCCGTAATATGTATCCAGACGATGAGCTGATTTTTGCAAATGGCGGCGACAGAGACCCTAATAAGCATGCTTTACCAGCCAATGAAATGCAGTCATGTGTTGATTGTGATATTAAAACTGTATTCGGAGTTGGTAGTCATGAAGTGGAGAAGAGAGATTCATCTTCAAGGATTAACAAAGACGGTGGACACGAAGACTAGAAAGCTGAGTTAAAGCTGATTTAAATCAGCTTTCCCCCTCCTTCCTGGGTTAGTCGTTTCTAGTTAGGATTACTTCAGAAGTTTTTGTTGCCAACGCCAAGCATCTTTGAGAGCATCTTCAAGTGATTTCACTGCCGACCATCCCAGCAGTTTCTGCGCCTTAGTTGGATCTGCATAGCAGCTTGCAATATCGCCAGGACGCCTTGGGCCTATTTTGTGTGGCACCGAAACATTATTTACTTTTTCAAAAGTTTTAATTATTTCTAATACGCTATGGCCTGAGCCTGTGCCGATGTTTAACGCCGTAACATCATCATTAGCGCTAGTTAAGAATTCGAGAGCGTTAACGTGCGCTCTCGCCAGGTCCACTACATGTATGTAGTCACGTACGCCACTACCATCTGGCGTATCATAATCGTCTCCAAAAACAGTAAGTTCATCGCGTAAACCAGCAGCAGCTTGCGTCACAAAGGGCACCAGATTATTCGGAGTGCCTTTTGGAAGTTCACCAATCTCTCCACTCTCATGAGCACCAACTGGATTGAAGTAGCGCAAATTAACCGCTTTTAAGTCACTAGCTTTTGCCGTATCAGCAATTATCCTCTCTGCCATTTGCTTTGTCTCGCCATATGGATTTGTCGTTGGTTTTAGTTCGAATTCCTCGGTAATAGGCAGAGAGTCAGGGTCGCCGTAAACTGTTGCTGACGAGCTAAAGATAAGTTTGTTTACTTTAGCTGCGTTCATGGCTTGAAGAACTGATATCAAGCCTCCAATATTGTTGCCGTAGTATCTAAGTGGTTCACTCATGCTTTCACCGACGGCTTTAAGTGCTGCGAAGTGAATTACTGCATCTATTTTATTGCGCTGCATCAGCTCAGTTAATTTATCAGTGTCTCGAACATCAGCCGTTACATATTTAATTGGAGTTCCGGTTATGGATTCAAGCCGCTGATAGACACTAGAATCGCTATTAATTAGTGAGTCAACTGATACTACGCTATGACCATTCTCAATCAGTGAAACTATGGTATGAGAACCAATAA
>CAYGOR010000016.1:1908-18711 GCA_964351635.1 uncultured Candidatus Saccharibacteria bacterium | reverse complement strand
ACCGACAACACAACCGACGCACTAGACATCCAAGAAGGCACTAACAACTACATAAACATCAATACCACTAACACTTCAGAAAACATCAGCTTTGGTAACGCTACTACTAACCCAAGTTATGACTTCCTAGGTTCAGGTACACTTACAGCAGCTGGTGGTATATCTACTCTATCTCTAGCCTCTGACTATGCTGTAGCATCAGGTAACCCAAGCGGCATATTAGGTGCATTCGAACTATTCGACGGAGGAGTAGGCGGTGCAGCTAATCTCCTAAGCATTACTACTGGAGCACAGTCAGTAGACGCAGACATACTAATACCTACAGTAGCCGGCAACGACACCTTCTGTCTTCTGACTGCAGCTAACTGTGGCAATGGTGATGTAAACTCTGCTCTTACCGACAACACAACCGACGCACTAGACATCCAAGAAGGCACTAACAACTACATAAACATCAATACCACTAACACTTCAGAAAACATCAGCTTTGGTAACGCTACTACTAACCCTAGCTATAGCTTCTTGGGTAGTGGCACTCTAACTGTTGCTGGTGACTCTCAGTTCAATGGCAACCTAGTCGTCGCTGCTGGTAAATACCTAACCCTAACTGGTGGTAATACAGCCTCACGTCCAGGCTCCCCAACAGAAGGCATGCTCTACTTCGACACAGACACAGACAGACTACTAACCTATGCTAACGGTAAATGGAGAGCAGACTCAGGAGAATACATCATAGTAGCTGCTAATGATTCTACTCAGGCTCAAAAAGACTCAGCTGATTATGTTGGAGACGGCACGGCTGATGATGTACAAATTAACGCTGCCCTCGCAGCTCTACCAGCACTAGGAGGAAAAGTTTATCTTCTACCAGGTACCTATGACATAGCTGCAACTATTACTATTGATGACTACCAAACACTTGAAGGACAAGGAGAAGCAACAACTCTAGTTTCTACAGCAGGAGCCGCATCATTCAACTTAATTGAGAACGAAGATCAGGCAGGCGGAAACAATAGCATTACTATCCGTAACCTAAAAATAGATGGCAACAATTCCAATGTCACGAGTAGTAGAGACTCAATAGAGTTTGAGAATGTAGGGTCTGGCACCGCCGGATCAACAGTAGTAGGGGCTGAGATATCAGGTGTTACAATTGAAAATTCAGAAACCAGGGGTGTTGAGTTGTCTACTTCAAGCAACGTATTAATCACTGCATCAAATATTTATGGTTCAGGGCAAGACGGTGTCTACGCCGATACAGTTTACGGCTTGCGTTTGGCTGACTCACTTGTAACTGGAAGCTCCAGAACAAACATTTATCTAGCGACAGTTCAGGATTCAGTAGTTGACGGGAACATCATAAATAACACAGGTACAGGATATGCAGGGATTCACATTCAATCTAGTTCTACGGAATTAGTTATTAGTAATAACACAATTAACAACAGCGACAGCCACGGAATCCAGGTAAATAATGGTTCTGGTAGTTCATCTAGGATAACTATAGAGGGCAATATTATTCATGATAATGGTGGCTCTGGTATAAATATTGGAATTGGCTCAGACTTTAACGTAACTGGTAACAACCTAAACGACAATGACTCAGCAGGTACCGGATCAAGTCTGACAATAAGCGGAAATGCAAATGGCATGCAATTTGTAGGCAACTATATCAACGAATCTGATGGTACATATGCAATCTCAATTCACTCACTTGCAGACGATACCTACATTGCGGACAACCATATCAGTGCTACAAACGGCATAAGTGATTCAGGCACAGATACTATATATGGTGGGCAATCTGATGCATCTGGCAACCTACTACTTCAAGCTACTTCAGGAAGCACTATCGACTTGCTGTCCAACACCGACATCACCGGCACTCTAACCGTCTCCGGTCTAACCACCCTCAACGGTGGCCTAACCGTAGAAGCAGGTGACACATTCACCTTTAACTCTGATGCCTTCACTGACTTCACTGGTGGTGGACTGTACAACAACTCTGGTGTACTAAGCGTAGACACTACAACCTCTGGATCTGGCTTCTTCCAAGACGGTGGAAACGATTTTAATGCAACTGCTGTATTAGGTACAACAGACTCGGACGATTTAGATATTATCACAAACGGTAATACGCGACTTACAGTTCAGGCGGATGGTGATGTAGCTTTTGATACTAACACTCTATTTGTCGATGTATCAGAAGGTAGCGTTGCAATCGGTACAACTAATGGTACATCCGGTAAATTAACTGTTGCAGATGGCAAAATATTGCTGAACGGTACAAGCAGCAGTAATAATGCTGTTTATCTGAATCAAACGCTACAGAGTACAAGTAGTGGTAACCAATACATATTCCAAAACCAATCTACCTTTGATTTAACAAACGTTTCCGGTGGCACCTTGGGAACTGCAACAGCATTCCTAAACATAGCTGAAGTAAGCGGCACGGGTACGGTGACTGACTTGAGAGGCTCGTTGAGCAGAGCAGATCAGACGGGTGCCGCAGTAGTAGTTAATTCATATGCACAATATATCGGCAGCGGTACATCTACACCTACAAACAACAAGTACGGACTGTATGTAGAGAACATCACAGGCGCATCTGGCACAAATTACCCACTATACCTAAGAAGCTCAAGCGGCTCATATCCGCTTCTAACCGTTACTAATGGTGGGCAAGCACTGTTCCAGAACTCTACAAACACTACCTCTGCTTTGCAGGTCAAAACTAGGGGCGCCGGAACCGATAGAACCTTGTTTAACGTAGATACAACCAACGAATTGATAACAGTCAGCGGCACAATATTTGATTCAGCTAGTGTTCAAAATTTCACTGGAAGCGCAAATATTACTCAAAGTAACATTGATACAAGAGGAACAATACTAATTAGTTCAAACGCTGCAGGCTATACTGCTACTCTGACAGATCCTACAGTCACTACTGCTGGGCGATTGATTTATGTAACAAACACCGGTGCTTTCGACATGACACTCGCTGCAAATGCTGGCGGATCAGCACAAGCTGTTACATTGAAACCATATACATCCGCAACAATGGTGTGGAATGGCAGTGACTGGACAGCGGCTGGTGCATCAAGCTCAACTGACCTTCAAGCTGCATACAATAATACTGCAACGTCTGCTGGTGGTGCAGAGCTTATTCTCAACGCACCAGGTGGAGCAGCTGACGGACTAACGATACGAAATAATGCCACAACGCCTATAACGGGTGGATTATTAGAAGTACAAACTTCTATTGGCTCAAATCTGTTTGGGGTGAATAACAACGCAACAGAATTTGCGACAAATGGTGGTGCAGAAACCCAAGGAGCATCATCTTCAACTTTCCCTGCAAGTACTTGGACTGCAGAAGGAAGTACTGTGTCTCGGTATACTACTGTTGGAGACAACATAGCAACAGGTCAGGCCTCAGTAAGTATTGCCACTACCTCAAGTAACCAGGGAGCATATAACCAGTTGTCTGAAGCCTTAACATCAGGCTTGTCTTATACCGTGTCATTTGCGGTTCGTGGAGTCACCAACTTCTCCACCTTAGATGTACTGTATGCACCTATAGGAACTCCAAGCGGGACGACAAGCTGTGTTTCAGGAGCAACAGTGACCAGTGGTCAATGGACCAGAATCACCTGTACTTTTGTCGCAAGTGGCTCAATCAACTCCAGTAACTCAATATTGATTAGACAGACTGACTCTACAGCTCGCACATTTTACATTGATAACTTAAGTGTAAATATAAACGCAGCTGCTACATATGCAGCAGATGGAAGCGTCGACTCTGCTCTAGGCTCTAATTGGACTTCATTTGGGACTGTCGACAGTATCGCTAGAGAAACATCAGTGATATATGACACAAGTGGTTCTGTGACAGTAAACTTGCCAGCATCCAGCAATCGAGGTATCAGGAATAACCTATCAATCGTTCCTCAAACAAACACTCAATATCTTGTTAGTTTTTATGCTAGAAGTGATGTAACAATTACAGATGAGCTTGCAGTAGGCTTCCTACCAGGGGGTGGAACGAGTGTTCCGACCGGCACTGCACAATGTACAGATTACAACACTCAGACTCTGCCGCAAGACGTCTGGACTAAAATTACTTGCTTGTTTACCACAACGGGAACTACAATTACCGACGCTGATGTGGTCATATACTATGAAGGCTCTAACACTAATGTCGACCTATATGTGGATGCTTTAACAATCACACTGAACACAAATAATTCCAACAATGTACAGGTGGGTGGTGGCAATCGTGGTGGACCGGTAACGCTATTCACCCTAGACCGATCTGCAGGTGCACCTATCGCTGACAATAACGAAGCCTACCTAGGATCTATGTACTACGACACTGTCACTGGACGTATTCAGTGTTATGAAACTGATGGATGGGGAGCTTGTGGAGCCGCACCTGATAATGTAGTCAACCTTAACCCAGAGTATGCAGGCTCCGTACTTAACGGTTCAGGTGTTGGAACTATGACAGCTGACTTCTGTTCTGATGGTACCGACCTAACTGTTAATGATAGCTTCTGTGATACTGGCGAGGCGAGAAACTACTATAACTGGACATCGCCTCAAGCAACTGAACAAACTTACAGCATCTATATCAGCTACCAGCTTCCAGAGACATTCAATGGATTTAGTAGTGATGACACCGTTCAGCTCGTCGGTCGAGTTGATGACACTTCAAATGCGTCTGTAACCTATGAGATGTTCCACTCTACAGGTTCTGATGTTACGCAGTGTGGTAGCGGAGAAACAGATGTAATCACTGGAGGTGGCGGTTCGGCAGATACTTGGTACAGTTATGGCATTAATGGTAATGAGTCTACAGGATGCAGCTTGAATAGTTCGGCAGCGGGTGATTTCATAATATTCAAGATAAACCTTAAAGCATTGAGCAATGCTAACGCATACGTATCTACCCTATCCTTCGTGACTACCGGTCGATAAATATCTTGAAAATATCTTTCGTAATAGGCATAAAGTATTTGTAAATTTTGTGTTCAAAATTTATTGATTTTAAACAGGTTATGCTAAACTGTTAAGAGCAAACGCACATAAGACACACAAAATCAAAAGGGCGCAGATGATTAGATTTAGTCTTATTCCTCGTATATTTTACGGGCGTATACGTTTCAACCGACTTAAACTGGTTTGGGACTTTATTTTTGGTGTTGAGGGTAGGCGATTGAGATTTCTGATCTCTAAGAAATGGCATTACCACTCCATGAACCGTCGAATGAGTTACCTGAGTTTAGCATTACTTTTCTCTGTGTCTCTACTTAGCGAATCTTTCATTTTTTTCAAAGGGGCAAGTGCCCTTGATAAGATTACACCTGAGATTAATAGTATTTTGACTGAATCGATACCATTTTATAGTGGATTCGTTGAATATAACGGAACTTCTCAGGAATTTGAATACAACAAAGGCTACCAGGTTGGAGGAGATGTTTTTGGGACTAAAGCTTCACCAAAATTTAGTGCTAATTTCCCACTTGATGGATCTGAAAGCCTAAGTATAACGGATCCTGCGAGTGGTTCTGCTATCAAAATTAAGCCACAATTTAGTGTAGGTCTAGCTGGTAGAGATCAAAACAGACTGGTATATCCTTTGCAGGGCAGAGATGGTATCAAAGTGATCAGTATAGGGGGGCTTGGTTACAAGGAAGATATTGTGCTCAATTCTTTCCAAGGAGCTACGCAGAGCTTTAGTTACGAATTAGATATACCAAAAGGTGTTGAAGCACGTTTGGATAACGATGGGTCAATCGGTTTTTACGGAGTTCAAAGCGAACTACTTGGAAATGTCAGCACGGGGTCTGATGAGGACGCAGAGCTGTTAAGCAGCGCTTTAGAGAACGGCGATAAGAGTAATCTTTTATTCAGAATGCCAGCTCCTTATGTTATCGAATATGGTAGGAGGGAATCGGTAGTCGATGTACATTTCAAGCTAGATGGTAGCATTGTTACAACAGTGGCGACTAACCTAAGGCAAGCTAATTACCCACTTACTATCGACCCGAGCGTGTATGTCGAGACAGCTCGTAAATTTATGCGTGGTAATGAGGAGACAAACGTTGATTTTGATGTGGATAATGAATTGATACAAAAAGGTACGACAACAGGTGCTCGTTTTAACAGCTGGGCCAGTACTATGGATTTAAACGATGGACGCTTTGATGGCGGGTCGGTTACTGCCGGCGGCTATGCCTATCAAATAGGTGGCGTTAGTGGTTCTGCCACTGAGAATTCAACCGTGTTTACATCAGGCACTAATAATCTCTTTGATATACCATCTGGCGTTACCGCACTTACTGTTGAGTTATGGGGTGGTGGTGGCGGCGGTGGCGCTGGTGGATCTGCAGGTTTGGGAGGTAGTGGCGGCGGCGGCGGTTATTCCACAGCTACGCTTGTGCTAGCAGATCTTGGCATTACGGACTCTAATGACTTGCGTATTGATGTTGGCGGTGGCGGTGGAGGCGGTACATATCCTGGAACCTCTGGTGGTGGCGGCGGTGGTGGCGGCCATTCTGAGGTTCGTTTGAGTGGTGGAGCCGGTACTATATATGCAATTGCAGCCGGCGGCGGTGGCGGCGGTGGCGGCGATAATTCTAACGGTGGAGCAGTCCCTGGAGGTGACGGCGGAGCTGGTGGTGATATAGATGATGGATTAGACGGTAGCGATTCTAGCAGCGCGGGTGGTGGTAGTGGAGCAGCCAGTGGCTCAGGTGTCTCGGGTGGAACCGGTGGTAATAACAATGGTGGAAATGGATCATCGCAAACTGGAGGTCCGGGTGCTAACGGTAGTGGATCTGATGGAGGCGCAAATAACGGCGGAACGAATAACGGTGACGGAGACGGTGGTACAGGAAATACTGGTGGATATGCAGCCGGTGGTGGTGGCGGATCAGGATACTATGGTGGCGGTGGCGGCTCCGCTTCAGCTGCCAGTGATCATGGCGGTGGCGGTGGCGGTGGCGGTACCGCTTACTTTGACAGTAATGCTTCAAATTATTCGGCTATTGCTGGGAGTGGATCTACACCTGGTAATGATCTCGATGCTGACAGGTCGGGCGCTGCTGACGGAGGAACTAGAGGCTCTGTCGGAGGTGCGGGTGGTGACGGTGACGATGGAAGAGTGGTGATAAAGTACTATACCAGTGTAACTAATACAGTTGAAGACTCGGTTATGTGGGCAAGCATAGATAGTTCGAATGGAACAATTACATCACCAAATCCTGGCACCGGAGCCTGTACAGATTGGTGCACAGATTCAGCATATGATTTGCCTGAAGCGCGCAGAGGTTTTAGCCTCGTTGCCTATAACGGTTTTTTGTATGTTATCGGGGGTGAGGATGGCTCAGGTAACATTGAATCGACGGTGTTCATCGCGAAAATCGGCGCTAACGGCGAACCAAGCTTGTGGCATCCAGACGATCCAGATAAATCTACGTGGGATTATTGGTATGAAGACACTGATGCAGCGCTTTCAACAGGGACTAAGTACACTAGCGTAGTTGCATACAATAATAGGCTTTATAAAATCGGAGGAGCAACAGCTGCCTCACCTGGTGGAATAACGACTGTAGAGTATACCGAAATAAAGCCAACAGGCAGGCTAAGTGGGTGGTCTACTATTGGTACCTCGGCTTTATCGACGTCTAGATTTATGCATAGCTCAGAGGTTTACAACGGTAACTTATACGTCGTTGGTGGTGACTCGAGTAGCGGTGGAAGTCTGCTCAATACAGTAGAGTATGTGAAGCTTGCCGCTGACGGCTCGTTTAATGGTAGCTGGGAATCAACCTCCAGTTTCAGCGGCGCCAGGCGAACTAACGGTGCTAAATTCACTACCATTTACGGCGCGTACATATATTTAGCAGGAGGGTGCACATCTGTTAGTGGTGGTAACTGTCAATCTGTTGGTAACGAAGTTCAGATTGCCAGTATTTTTGCCGATGGAAGCCTTGGAGAGTGGAGCACTGACAGTAATGAAACTAACCAAAGAGTCGCATATGGCTTGCATTCCTGGCAAGGTTATATATTTCGCATAGGAGGATGCACATTAATTGTGTCCACTAGTGACGAATGTGTTCTAGCTCTAGACGGTGTTGATTCTGGAGAAATTAATCCTCCAGGAGAAGTATCCACGGTTAACATAACAGAGGCTGCAGGTAATGGTAATTGCACTACTCCGACCCCCTATAACTGTGATTTGCCTCCGGTCGGTGATGGTGCCGGTGAAGGCGGACAGATGTTATCAATGTCAGTGATATTAAACGGTTATCTCTATGTAATAGGCGGATGCACGAATTTTGGCTGCAGTAGTTCATCAGGTAATGTATCTTACGTACAGATTGGGTCTGACGGTAGTTTGCAGCGTGAGAGTACATGTGTCGCAAACGGTAACACGTATGCAGACAGCGGTGATAGCGCATGGTGCGTAGACAACACAAATCGAGTTAATGGTACGAGCGGAGTCTCCGCGGCCGGAGTGACTGTTTTTAATAATCGAATATATATAGTTGGCGGTATTGATGAAAGCGCCTCTGGTACAGGTTACATATATCATAATGCTGTTAACAGTGACGGTAGTCTAGATGGATCATGGGAGGGTCAGACATTAAGCGCAGCAGGTATATCTGGTGAGCTTTCTTATACATATGCGTATGCTAGGGCAAATCCAAACGAAGCTGGCACTTATCCTGGCAATTTATTTATTTTTGGTGGTTGTACTTCTTTCGGTGCAAGCGCTGGTTGTTCCAGCTCGTATGGCACAGAGGTATATAAGTGCAATATTGAAACCAATGGCGATATTGAGGTGGCTAACTCCGATGATTGTACCACGGCTAATCAGTTACAGATAGATTCAGATTTTACGAACGGTGGGAGCCAGGGAATTGGTGCGCATGCGGGCACTGTATATGCCAATAGAATTTATCTGATTGGTGGACTTTATCCAGATCCAGACGGAGGTGGCGACGAGACTCCTGATAGAGACCAGACCCTATATGCTGAATTTGATGACAATAATAATGTAGTGCATCCCGACACTGGGTCTAGCAGCGGTGTATGGGTAGACGGCAATGAGTTACTGAGTAAGCCAAGAAGACGTGGTAGTGGTTTCGGCTACAATGGTCATTTGTACGCTGTTGGTGGCTTTGATGAAGACACCGGTACTTTGCCTTTGATTGAATGGTCTAAGTTGAATGTCAGCACAGGCGGAATCGGTGCGTATACTACGTCAAATATTGAGATTAACCAGAGGTGGGGCTTGTCTACAGTCGTGTCGAACTCGTTTGCATATATTGTAGGTGGTTGTGACGTAGGACTTAGCCCAGGTGGATGTTCAAGCTTCGAAGAATCTGTTCAGACATTTCAGCTATATAACAATGATTCTGGGGCGCAAGCTAGCTATTCTGAGCAAACTGGTAACTTTGAGAGTACCAATAGTCGTATTGGTTCAAGCGCGGCCGTACTTGATGGGTATATCTATGTGGCTGGAGGCGAGAATAGCGGAAGTGTTACAAACAACGTTCAGTACGCTAAGCTAAACGCTAACGGTACTATAGGTTCTTGGTCTAGCACCAGCGCAAATCTGCCTGCTGGAAGGGCGTATGGCCAGCTTGAGACAGCTGGTGGATCGTTATATTACATCGGCGGTGAAGACTCTGGAGGTGATGAGAAGGACGATGTATACTATGCCACCCCAACCTCCGGTGCGGCTACTGATGATGTAATTCGTACTACGACATATAAATTGGACTCAGGTGAGTTTACGGGGACTAGCTACACACTCACTCTGAACGACGACCTTGAGAACGACTATTTCGTGATGGTTGCCGGCGCATCCACTGAATCGGGCGGGAATAACGGGCCTGACACGAACCAGGTTCGAGTAGATAGGGATCCGTTTGGTAATTTTAGTGGAGGGAGTACAGCTGCAAATGCCATCAGGCTTGCCAGGGGTGGGTCAACGAATGATTGGGTGGGGACGGTGACGGTGGTTGAATGCTCCTCTAGTTGCACAACCGATGGTTTTGAGCTGTATGAAGTACTAGATACATCTTTGTCATCAGGCAACCTACTGACGGACGTGTCCCTCACCGGTACGCCGTCAGACTTTTCAAATGTTGTCCCATTTGGGGCTTATCTTGGCGGAGGACTGGAGACAGCCGAGACCGGGCAGAACTTTGTTGGTACTGCAGGTGTTGAAATTAGTAGGACCGGCACCAATACAATCAGATATGTGCGTGACGATACGCTTGATACTGCAGCAGCAGCAGAAGTGACGACCTTCGTAGTTGAGTGGGGTAGTAATTGGAATGTCCAAGAGTCTACATTCAATGCACATGGGTCTGGTGGGCAGGGTGTAGATTCAACTGGAGAATATGCAACGCAGACAATTAGCTCTGTTGAGAGGGATAATACTTGGGTGTGGAAGTCGCCAGGAACCTCAACCGATGATGGTATGGGGCGGGGTTCATTCGGTAAGGTGTTGACATTGGGTGATGGAGTCAATGAAAACAGCTCCGAAACAACCGTGGCGATAGGCGCAGAAAATAGCGGCTTCAGCAAAGAGGATACAGTGTATACGATGGAACATACCGATCTCGCAGTTGACTATGAGTTCGTTAGTCGAAGCAACTACGGTACCAGTTTTACCGATACCGTAGCATCCGCTATTGAGTCAGAAACAGTATCAACTGCCGGTAACATAACTAGCGTAGAAGGTTACCGAGTACCGTTGTTTTACTACACAGACAGTGGTAACGGTAATAACTATCCCAAGGTAGCGAGCTGGAGTAATTATCATAGTAACGATACAACGATTAGCTTTGCCAAAAGCTTTAGTGGTAACAACCAATCTGGGTGGGTTCAGTCCGTAGACTTTGGTGCAAATGCAGGTGATAGCGGGGGTGGCGATATAACTACCTGGTCAACTGCAAGTAATGGTCTGCCGGCGGACAGAACAAGGCATGGTGCCGCAGTTTGGAATGATCGTATATACGTCGTGGGCGGTTTGGACAATAGCGCAAGCGAGACAAACACTGTATATATATCGCCTAAGTTAAGTTCGGGTGGTAACATCACCTCGGCCTGGGCAACAGACGATGATTTACCGGACGTCGCTCGTAGCGGAGGCGCTGTGATTTCTTATGCAAACAACCTGTATTTATTGGGAGGCAACGACGGAAGTAACTACCTATCTGATGTGCAGTTTACATCAATTGGTTACAAAACAGGGAGTATTTCTCAGTCTGGAACTACCGTAACTGGTAGTGGTACAACGTGGACGGCGAGCATGGTAGGAAGCGAGATACAGTATGCGGACGGTTCTACCGCCAACATAACTACGTTTAATAGCGCTACAAGTCTGACGGTTGATGCCAGTAAAACCGTTACAGGAGGGAGTAGGTACCTAATTGATGACGGGTCGGTCGGTAATTGGACATTTTCAACTAGTTTGCCTCAATACGTGAGCGATGCTGATGGCTTCGCGGCCAATGGGTTCATGTATTTATTCGGAGGCAGATCAGCTGCAAGTACATGCACTAATAATAGCTATGTTGCGCCGATAAGCGCCAACACCACAATAGAATCAGGCAATAACCCTACGGGGATTGGTGAATGGTACCAAACCAACGTTGAATTTAGTGGAGACCGTTACTCCTCGGCGGTCGCTTACGAAAAAGGGAAGGTTTACATATCAGGTGGCGGGTGTGGAACCGAGCTTACTTCTAATCAGCACTATATTGGCACTCTAAGGGCGCAGCCTCAGGTGGCAAGGTACTCTTATTATGTTGATGCGAACAGTGACGTCTTCCCTAACGCATGGCTGCTAAATGGGCTCGATAATAATATCGGTGCCAGATGGCAGTTTGGCTATCGTAGTGCTACAGATAAACCAACAGGTGGCTCTAGCTTGATTTTTGACGAAGATTTTGATGACCTAAGCAGGTCCGACGGGGACTCGTTTATTGTGTACGATGCCGATGTTGATTATGATAATTGCTATTCCAACTTCTCATCTGAAGCACCGCAGTGGGACGATTCCTGGAGTAACTCAGGGACCTATTCAGCTAAATTTGAAGCCTTGAACGGAACAGGTGATTCTGGCTGTGATTCGGATTACAGCACGGTTTCTACAAGGTTCGACCGGTTCTACACTAAACTTAGTAACGCACCTACAAATAATACTTTGATATATGCGGTTCAGAATGGTGCTTCAAGCGGTACCGTGGCGCAGCTGCAGGTTAGTACAAGCGGTAACATAAGAATGCGCGATAGGTTTACTCTGGAGTCTACCTTTACTGAGCCGTTATGCATGGATTCAACCATTGGGTCTGATAGTGAGTGTGGTGGAGTCAGCTCAAACAGAATTGAGGTTGGAATCTTCTCCGATGAAATGACAGTGAGACTCTACAAGGGGGATAACGCCAACGGGTCTATCCCTGATGAAACTCGTACGATCGCATTAAATGACGGTTCAGCACCGGATGATTTTAATAGATTCGCAATTGGCTGGCGTAGTGACCCAGGGACTGCATCAACAATGTGGATTGATGATCATAAAGCAGCTATCGATGACTGGGTTGGGTCAGCTAATCCGCCGGGAGCAGAGTGGGGGCAGGATACTAGTTTTGGCGACGTGACCCTGGGCAGAGTTGAAAGCTATACACCACTAAACACTAATGGCATAGATACGGAATTTGCTAGGTATTTCTACCTAACAATCTCGATTGACGCTTCACAAACTTTTGGTTACCCGGACGACGTGTCTAGAGGCCCTACGATAGACGATATGACGGTCTTCTTCACTGCAGACCCTAATAAGAGATTGAGGCACGGTAAAACGTTTATCCAGGGAGTTGAACAGCCGTTAGATACGCCTTGTAGAGTTAGCGGAGCTAACCCGGCAGGAAGCCAACCTAACTGTCCAGTTCCGTAGTACAATATCCAAAGGTAAAATCACATGAAAAATTTGAGAGATAGATTTAAGCAATCAGGCGACAGAAGCCTAGATAACAAGTTGGCTGATTTTTATGATTTAAATAAAATCGAAGACGCTCGAGAATTGGATAAGGAAGAATTTAATCATATCGCTCAGATTGCTCATAAGTATATTAAGCTCGCCAAAGTACAAGTTAGTGCACTAGGTCCTAAAATCAGCCAGCTAAAGGCATCAAGCGCATACAAATATTTTAAGGAATTAAATTTCGGGATAAAAATCACCTTATCTACTGTATTGGTAGTAGGCGCATTAGGACTGATCATCTTCAGTCGAGAAACTTCTACAGATAATACAGGGTCACAAGTACAGGGTGATTCTGCTACACAAGAAGTTGTGGAGCCCGAGTTCGCAGTCTATAAGCCAGGAACTCGCAATGGTAATGAGGCGTCTCCTAAACGGATTGCCTATGACCCAGGGAAACAAGTTGCAAGCTACTCTACAGAGATAGAAGGCAAGCCGTTTGTATACAGTCAGCAGTTGATTACTACCGAAGACGCAACTAGAGAGAATTTCCTCCTTACAGTTGCGCAATCTTTTGGGCTTAACAGAGAGTTGCAAACCAAGACTGGTCCAGTATTCATCGGGTCAAATGAGAATGAAAAAGTAATGACAGCAGTAACGTTGCGAGGTAAAAACTTAATATTCTTGCGTTCCGAGGGGATAGTCAACGAAATAAAAATTGTAGAATTCCTGGATGAATTAGAAGAGTAAAATTTCTTATGATGTAGTAATTTATGCTACGATAAGACATGCATCACTCAACCTCTTGTGGATAACCTGGTCAAATAAGTTAAAATTCTGAGTAATTTTTGTGTACAATTTGTTGTAGGTCACTGAAAATAAAAGACCAAAAACAAACCAAAATAAACAAAGGCCCAAACAACAGATGAAACGGGGCTTCTCTCATCTAAACCTTTTTGTACGCCCAAGGGGTATTCCGCTTTTTGGGGTTTTTGCATGTTTAATGATTTTTGCAACTTCAGCTAGTGCTATGGCTGGAACATTGAGCGAGACGTTTTTTGCTGGTGAGACTTTACCGAGGGGAGCTGTCGTGGCTCTTTCATCTCAGTTCGAAGATACGGTAATTGCCGCCAGTGCATCTGAGACTAAACAGGTCTTAGGGGTTGTTAACGCTGATAACGAGAGCTCTATTTCGATCAGGAAGAAAGACGGTGCTGTCGATGTAGCTTTAGCAGGCAACGTGTTTACTCTCGTGTCAGATATAAATGGATCTATAAATCAGGGTGACACTGTGGTTGTATCTTGGATTGAAGGCGTTGCTATGCGTGCTGACGGAGAAGGGTACGCCGCTATCGGAATTGCCCAAGAAGATTTTGATCCTACAAGTGCAACTGAATATGGCATGGTCGATACTCCTGAGGGTGAACGGTCTGCCAGAGTCGACTCAATTGTTGTACGCCTGCTAGATAGATCTGCAGCAGAAGCTGATAAGGAAGAGCGAAATGGCATTGCAGCGACAGTGTCTTTAGCTGTTGGTAAAAACGTGTCGTTCTTGAGGATAGTAATAGCTACCGGAATATTCGTAGCAACACTAGTAGTGTCTGGCGCGTTTGTCTCCTCATCACTCAGGGGTGGATTCATCTCCATCGGTCGTAATCCGATGGCAAGTTCGTCGATTCAGCAGAGCATGATTAGGGTGGCGACACTTGCAGCACTAGCATTAGTAATTGGGACAACGCTTGCTTACGTTGTGATGGTGCTATAGATGGAAGATAAAAATAACCTCCCGATGCCTGTACAAGCTCCAGAATCTACAAGTGGAGTTTCCTTAGAATCATCTAGTCTTGAGAGCCCTAATTTACCAGCTGATGTTTTCTTGCCAACAAACAGATTGAAACGCAGAACATTGTTGATTGCAGTTACTCCTATCATCGTCATACTATTGCTACTATTCTTAATAGCAGGTTATTTACTCTTCAGAAATGAGGGTGGACAGGTCGACAATAGTCAAACAGTGAGTGCTCCTAGCAATCCACTGCAGATAGAGGGGCTACCTAATGTGCCTCTTCAAGTCGATGTAGAGGAAGTTAAAGAGGTCGTATTTAATAATAGAGTTGTCGCTAACGAAGCATTGATTCTATCTCCAAGTTTACAGCCTTCTGAATCAGTATCTGGTCAGATATATTACGATGAGCTGACGAATGAGATGAGAATATTCAACGGCTCTGAGTATCAAGCTCTTATAACTAAGGAAATAGGGCAGCAAATATGCTATATCGGGGGTGATTGTGGATTTACTACAGCTGATGATCTACCCGAGCAAATTACATTGCCTCAAAACTTATCAGTCACCGCAACTCCGACTTTTGCTAACCTAAATCTTACTGGTAATCTAGCAGTATCAAACGGTGGAACAGGCGCCTCTAGCTTTGCGAATAACAGCTTACTTATTGGCAGAGGAACGGGCGCGATTGCTGCAACTAATAGCGCTACTAGTGGCCAGCTTGTGGTAGCGAATGGCTCTGGCACCCCTCAATTTGTAACGCTGAGTGGTGACGCCACCCTTTCAAGTAGCGGTGCAATAGATCTAACTAATACAGGTGTTAGTGCTGGTACATATGGTGACGGTGCTAATTACGCTACTTTTACAGTTGATGCGGAAGGTCGCATAACTTCCGCTACTCAGCTAGCTTTGCCTGGCGGCGGAGGCGGAGTAGGATCGCTAAATACTCTAACGGGAGCGCTGGTAATACAAGGTACAGCTAACCAGATATCAATAGCGGACAATGGATCTGACACAATTACACTATCGACACCTCAAAGTATTGCTGCTACTAGCTCACCAACCTTTAATGGTTTAACAGTATCGTCTATCACAAGAGGTGCAGACACAATATCTGATTTCACAGGAACTGGGCTCCAAGTTGTAGCAGGCGTATTAGAAACTACGTTAGGCACATCAATAGCAGCGAATGAACTAGTGAGCACTAATGCGCCAGGTCCAGGCATAGACGACTACGTCCTAACCTATGACGACGCTACTGGTGGCTTTAGCTGGGTAGACCCAAGTGGCGTTGGTTCCACTTATGACTTTGATATTACTGTTGGCGCTAACACAGAAACTATTGGCGCTGGTGAAGTTGTTAACTTCGCAGTCGGCGCTGGACTATCTGTGGTCAACACATCAGATGGCTCTAACTTGGTTACCTTTACTAATACTGGTGACACTAATGCCGCTGATGACGTAACACTTACAACTGCCGCTCCGGGAGCCGGTGACATCAGTGGTAACTTCACAGCCGGTCTAACCATAGATGACGATAGTATTACCTCCGCTAAGATAAACAACGGCACTATCCTATTTGCTGATCTATCTGCTAACGGCTGTTCTGCTAACCAAGTCATGAAACGTAACCCTGGTAATACAGCCTGGATCTGCGAAACTGACCTAGACGGCACCGGCACAGGTGTTACAGATCTTAACGGCGCTACTGGTAGCCTAACTATTGCTAACGCTTCAGAGTCTGGTGGCACTATAACTATCCAAGACGCCTCTACCTTAGTAAAAGGTATTGCTAACTTCGATAGTGGTGACTTCACCGTAACAAGTGGCCTAGTCGCCCTAAACTCTGGCTCAGTTACCACTACAGAAATCCTTGATGGCACTATCCAGGCCGAAGACTTCGAAGCTACTAACGGTGCACTAACTGCTGGTGAAGACGACTACGTCCTAAGCTATGATGACGCTACTGGTGGCTTTAGCTGGGTAGACCCAAGTGGCGTTGGTTCCACTTATG
>CAYGOR010000016.1:0-1808 GCA_964351635.1 uncultured Candidatus Saccharibacteria bacterium | reverse complement strand
GAAGACGACTACGTCCTAAGCTATGATGACGCTACTGGTGGCTTTAGCTGGGTAGCACAGGCCAGTATAGGAGGTGTAACTAGCCTGAATTCAGCCACAGGTGCACTTACAGTAGCCAATGCTTCCGAATCTGGGGGGACAATAACAATAGACAGTGCAACAGCTGGTCAGGCTGGACTAGTAACTACAGGTGCGCAGACATTTGCTGGAGATAAAACCTTCAATGGTGCCGTTAGCGCCTTAGCTCTAGCCTCTGACTATGCTGTAGCATCAGGTAACCCAAGCGGCATATTAGGTGCATTCGAACTATTCGACGGAGGAGTAGGCGGTGCAGCTAATCTCCTAAGCATTACTACTGGAGCACAGTCAGTAGACGCAGACATACTAATACCTACAGTAGCCGGCAACGACACCTTCTGTCTTCTGACTGCAGCTAACTGTGGCAATGGTGATGTAAACTCTGCTCTTACCGACAACACAACCGACGCACTAGACATCCAAGAAGGCACTAACAACTACATAAACATCAATACCACTAACACTTCAGAAAACATCAGCTTTGGTAACGCTACTACTAACCCTAGCTATAGCTTCTTGGGTAGTGGCACAGTAGATATTGCTGCTGGACTAAACGTAGGAACAGGTGATGCTTTTCAGGTAAGTACAGCTGGTGCAATTACTGCAGTAGGTGTTAACTCAGGTACAGGTCTAATTCAGGGAACCGGTGGAGCTACCATCACAGGCGCAACTCTAATTAACACCACAGGTACAGCTACAACGGGCATAGGTAATGCAACAGGTGCACTTACAGTCACAGGCTCTTCAGGCACAACCTTTGTCATAAACGGTATAACCGTAGACGCTACAGAGTTCAGCCGCCTAGACGGTAAAGATGCAGCCCTAGTAGACGTAAACGATGCAGTTAACACAGCTATAACTGGAACAGGTGCCCTAGCAACTGGTTCAATAGCCTCAGGCTTCGGAACAATAGCTACAGGCAACACAATTACTGGTACAACTCTAAACGGTACAACAGGCATTAATACAGGCGCAGGAGCTGGTACACAAAGAATAGACAGCTCAGGTAACTTGGTAAACATCGGCACTATTACCTCCGGTCTAATTAACGGACAGACTATTAGTGCTACTGCTAACTTTACTGGGACTCTAGCAGTTGCCACTCTAGGTGCGGCCGACACAGACACTTTCATCTGCCACAACAGCTCAGACCAACTAGCAGCCTGTAACTCTACACCACTAACTAGCTCCCTTACCGACAACACAACCGACGCACTAGACATCCAAGAAGGCACTAACAACTACATAAACATCAATACCACTAACACTTCAGAAAACATCAGCTTTGGTAACGCTACTACTAACCCAAGTTATGACTTCCTAGGTTCAGGTACACTTACAGCAGCTGGTGGTATATCTACTCTATCTCTAGCCTCTGACTATGCTGTAGCATCAGGTAACCCAAGCGGCATATTAGGTGCATTCGAACTATTCGACGGAGGAGTAGGCGGTGCAGCTAATCTCCTAAGCATTACTACTGGAGCACAGTCAGTAGACGCAGACATACTAATACCTACAGTAGCCGGCAACGACACCTTCTGTCTTCTGACTGCAGCTAACTGTGGCAATGGTGATGTAAACTCTGCTCTTACCGACAACACAACCGACGCACTAGACATCCAAGAAGGCACTAACAACTACATAAACATCAATACCACTAACACTTCAGAAAACATCAGCTTTGGTAACGCTACTACTAACCCTAGCTATAGCTTCTTGGGTAGTGGCAC
>CAYGOR010000015.1:2859-18801 GCA_964351635.1 uncultured Candidatus Saccharibacteria bacterium | reverse complement strand
GACCATGACACAACTTTTGCACAAATATACTGGTATTTACGTGAGCAGAGTTACGAGTTCTTTAAAAAATTATACGAGGAATTACAGGTAAAATCGTTTGATAGGTTCATCCCAGAGAGTGAAGTTGCAGAAATGGGCCTTAAAACTGTTCAGCAAAACACTCCATCAGTTTTCAAGGAAAGCGATGGCGCCACAGTATTCGATGGTGAGCAATTCGGTTTGCACACTAGAGTATTTATAAACAGCGAAGGCTTGCCAACCTACGAAGCTAAAGACGTAGGTCTAAGCCTGACAAAGTGGAACGACTACCATCCTAACAAGTCAATAATCATTACGGCGAATGAACAAAAACAGTATATGGAAGTGGTTTTGAAGGCAATTGAACAGTTTGAGTCTGAAGCTGCCGAGGCAACTACGCATTTGACTCATGGCGTGGTAAAGCTAGCTGGTGGAGTAAAAATGAGTTCCCGTAAGGGCAATATATTGAGTGCTTTTGATATTTTAAGTGCTGCTCGCGAAGCTGGTAAAAACAGTGGCCAAGCTGAAAACGAAGATGTGATGCTTGCGGCTGTTAAGTATGCCTTTGCAAAAAACCGTATCGGCGGAGACATCATTTATAATCCTGAGGAATCGATTGCCATGGAAGGAAATAGCGGACCATACTTGCAGTATGCACACGCCAGGGCCAGGTCTATATTACGTAAGTCCGGCTTAAACCAAGACCACCAAGACAGTGTTGATTCCAGCGATCCTTTAGAGAACTCAGAACGTATTCTAGTTCGGAAAATCGGTGAATACTCTGAGGTGCTAGAGCAGACTACTGCTGACTTGCAGCCACACTTGGTATGCACATATTTGTACGAGCTAGCGCAGACATTTAATCGATTCTATGAACAGACTAAAGTAATTGGTAGTGAGCGCGAAATATTTCGTATCTGGCTTGTTAAATCCTACGCCGACACACTGAAAAATGGCTTAAATCTACTAGGCATCAAAGCTCCGGAGCAGATGTAGTCACATTGCACTTGTGCTTACACCGCTCATCCGTCAGAATAGAGTTAATTCATGAGTGGGCAAAAAAACGTACTATTGCTGTATCCATATCAGTTGTTTGCAGCTGACGAGCTGCCAGCTGATGTAGACCAGGTTGTTTTAGTGGAGGAACCGCTTCTATTCGGTACAGATGTACAGTATCCGATGTATATGCATCGCCAGAAGCTAGTGTTCATGCGCGCCGCAATGCAGCGTTATGCCAAGGAAGTTCTGTGGCCGGCCGGCTATGAAGTTGATTATGTCGAATACCATCACATGAAAGAAAGCGGCGATATCGTTAACAAATTAAGCGGTGCTGATACTGTAATGTACTTTGACCCGACGGACGACGTTCTGGGAAGAAGGCTACTAAGTGCCATTGGCGGTTTGCAACATCAGCCGAATGTACATGTGCTTGAGTCTCCTAACTTCTTCTTAAAGAGGGATGAAGTGGAAGGATTTTTTGCTAACAAGTCTAAAAGTTTGTTCACAACTTTTTATCAGTGGCAACGTGAGCGATTCAACATATTGATTAACCCAGACACATATAAACCAGTTGGCGGTAAGCTAAGCTATGAGGCTGAAAATCTTAAGAGACTGCCCAAAAACCATCAACTACCTAGCTTTCAGGTTTTTGGCTCAAATGAATACGTTAAAGAAGCTAAAAGCTATGTAGAGCAACACTTTCCTGAGAATCCAGGTAGTGTTGAGGACTTTCCATGGCCAACAAACCATCAAGAGGCAAGTGATTGGCTGGATCAGTTTCTAGAGCAGCGACTTGATAACTTCGGGCCTTATGAAGATGCTATTGATGGTGCCGCACCGTGGATTTATCACTCAGCAATATCACCAGTTTTGAACGCTGGACTTTTAAGTCCACAGGAGGTTGTGCAGCGGGCACTGGAACGACACGATAAAAAGCAAGTTCCGATTGCTAGCCTGGAGAGTTTTATTCGTCAGATTCTTGGCTGGAGAGAGTATACCCGTGGCATGTACCTAAAACAGCATGTCAGCATGCGAACAGGTAATACGTTTGCTCATAATCGGCGTCTTACAGCAGATTGGTATAACGGCACAACTGGCATACCACCAGTCGATGATGTCATTAACAAGGTTAAATCAAGGTCCTACGCGCATCACATTGAGAGGCTAATGGTAATTGGAAATATTATGTTCCTCTCCGAGATTCATCCCGATGATGTTTACAGATGGTTCATGGAGATGTTTATTGATGCATATGATTGGGTGATGGTGCCAAATGTTTACGGACTGAGTCAGTACGCAGATGGTGGCAGCATGGTTACAAAGCCTTACGCATCTAGCAGTAACTACATCTTAAAAATGAGCCACTATGAAAAAGGCGAATGGTGCAATGTTTGGGACGGTCTATATTGGCGATTTATCGAAAAGAATCAAGAGCGCTTCAAGCGTAATCCACGAATGAGCATGGCAGTTACTCAACTAGAAAGACTTGCCGAGGAACGCAGAAGAATTATCGGCTATAGGGCAGATGATTTCTTGAATACTAAGACAGTAGAGTAGATTTTGAATAATAGCATTAGCTAGAAATTACACTTAGTCTCTATTGTTTATGGTAGATATTAACTACCAGACGGCCGGGCTATGTCATAATCTTGTACAACGAGGGGTCAAATATGTTGAAGACAGCACATGAGGAGATAAAGAAAGCAGCCAAAAAGCTAGGCCTGCCCACTCAAGAGATTGACGAACTTCTGAATATTGACCATGCTCATCAGTTCAAGATAAGGCTACAAAGCGGCAAAGAGTTTGAGGCTTTTCGCCTGCAACACAGCAATACAAGAGGGCCGTATAAAGGTGGTGTTCGATTTCATCCGGACGTTGATTTTGATGAAGTTAGAGCACTGGCAACCTTGATGAGCTTCAAGACTGCCGCTGTCGATATCCCTATGGGCGGTGGTAAGGGCGGGGTGGTTGTAAACCCAAAGAATCTCAGCAAAGCGGAGCTTGAAGAACTCTCCCGTGAATATGTGCGAGGTCTTATGGAGAACATAGGCCCACACAATGATGTGCCAGCACCCGATGTAAACACTAATGGTGAAATAATAGACTGGATGGTGGATGAATACTCTATTTTGACAGGTGATACTACGAAAGCCAGCTTCACAGGTAAAACTATAGCTAACGGCGGCAGTAAAGGACGACTGCAAGCAACTGGCTACGGGGGCTACCTGGTAGTAAATGAAATACTGCAACAATTGGGACGCGCCGATGAAGAGCTAACATTTGCAGTTCAAGGGCTTGGTAACGTCGGTGAATACTTTGTTCGTAGCGTTATCGAGAAAAGACCAAAATGGAAATTCATTGCCGTAAGTGACTCTTCAGCGACAATAAAAAACGTCGATGGTCTAAACGCTAAAACTTTCCTAGCTTTCAAGGAGGGCGGGGGAAGGCTTAAAGACTATGAAGTTGAAGATAGCGAAGTGTTGGGCAGGGACGACATCATAGCGAGCAAATGCGATGTCCTAGTTCTGGCCGCACTAGGCGGTGCTGTGCGTGCTGATAATCAATCCGAAGTCCAAGCAGATATGATTTTAGAGCTTGCAAACGGACCGGTTAGTTCAGATGCAGCAGCGAGTCTCACTGATCGAGGCATCGACGTAATCCCTGATATTGTGGCGAATGCTGGCGGCGTTATCGTCAGTTATCTCGAATGGCGCCAGAACCTCGCTGATGAAGCGTGGGAGGAAAATGATGTGCTTCAGAAGCTCGAAGACATCATAGTGCCAGCCACTCGTGAAATGGTCTCTACATGCAAAGAAATGAACGTTAACTATAAAACGGCAGCATTCATAAACGCCATAAAAAGGCTCAACGGCAAAAGCTAGATAAAAAGCCACAGCTTGCTTTACTGAACAACTTTAATATACGATGTGCTTATCATTAAAGAGGGAGAATAAAATGGTTAAAGGTTTTGTGACGTTCGTACGCGAACAAGGCGTGGTAGGTATAGCAGTCGGTATCGCGATAGGTGTTCAGGCAGCTCAGTTTGTAAGTTCAATTGTTACAGGGTTCATAAGTCCACTGGTAGGTGTTATCCTTCAGGGAAATAACCTTAATAGCATACAATCTGTAATTACAGTTGACGGTGAAGATCAAGTTTTTGCTTGGGGTTGGATGATTCAGTCTTTCATTTCTTTCATCGCAACGGCATTTGTGGTTTATTTTTTGGTGAAGCAAGCCAAATTAGACAAACTAGATAAAAAGTCAAAATAGAACCTGCTTTTGCACTAAAAAGACACTCTGTTTTGGGTGTCTTTTTAGTTCCATAATATTTATCACAGCTCTTAAGCCAGTAAGCCACGATATAATGGACGCATGGTTAAACAGCTAAACCCAAAGCTAACAGATGAACAGAAGCACGTGTTGCTAGAAAAAGGCACTGAAGCGCCATTTTCAGGTGAGCTGCTACACAACGAAGAAGATGGTAATTATCGATGCGCAAACTGTGGTGAAGTCTTGTTTGGCGCTGAGACCAAATTTGACTCAGGTTCTGGCTGGCCAAGCTTCTACGACGTGAAAAATACCAAGGCAGTTAGACTCAAGGAAGACAACAGCCTAGGCATGCATAGGATAGCTATTGAGTGTTCGAACTGCGGTGGTCATTTGGGGCATGTTTTTAACGATGCGTATGATCAGCCGACTGGGATGCGATTTTGCGTTAGCTCAGCGGCACTCGAGTTTGAACCAAAAAATTAATCGATACCACTAAGGATTAAAGATGTACCACACGATAACCAACCAGACCCTAGCAATTATCCTCGAGGGGAGGGAGCAATTTTTTTCACTACGTGCCAAGATTTCAGTCGACAAAAAAGACATTAAATCAGTTGAATGGCATGATTCTTTTAGCGACTGGCCGAGATTAATGATAAGGATGCCAGGTAGTTATTTCCCAAAATGGTTGATGGCAGGCAGTTATTGGTCTGACGAAGGCTGGGACTTTCTGTATGCAAAAAACCCAAGCGGGCTTATTCGGCCGGCATTATCAGATGTAGTAGTCATTAATACCAGTAATGACAGATATAGGCGGATAATTGTACAGCTCGACAAGGCTGCATACGAAGAAATAGACAAGTGGTATAAAGAAGGGAAGAAAAAGGGTGTTCCAGCTAAATAAGCAACAAAAAAGGCGCCGCAAATTGTGGCAAATGATTGGTACGCTGATTGTAGTGATCATCGCTTGCATTGCAGTGTTCGTAACGGTATCCCTACTAGTTAACGGGGATCCAGACATAGACAATAATATTGCCCCTCCAGGTCCCGCAGACTCGAGTCAAAATGAGGACCAGTTAACCGGCTCAATCAAGGGCCGATTTTTGTTTAGCGGCACGGTAGTTACCGCTAGAGCTGTAGAGAATGAAGCGCGCCAAGCTGACGGAAGTGTCGACTGGGGAGAAGTATTTAGCCAGTTTGGTAGCTTTAATCCCGAGCAGTATTCCGAGTGGTTTGTTGACTATGAGTGTCCCGTAACTACTAACTCAATACCATATTCAGTTCAGGTAGCGAACACGGTTTTTAACTGTGAACCTAGTGTGTTTTCTGAGGCTAGCAAGTATTTTACGGCAGCAAATATTGCAAATAATCATACCCGAGATCAGGGGGATGAAGGGTTTACGCAAACCAGGCAAAATATACTTGATGGCGACCTGCAAGCGGTAGGCCATTGGGACCCTCGGCAAGTAGAAGATTCCTGTGAAGTCTTGTCGCTTACTTATACTCTAGAGATTAGCGATGGTCAAAGTGCGGAAGTAGAACTGCCTATAGCGGCTTGTGCTTTCCACCATTTTGAAAAGGAGCCAGTAGACAGCGATTTCGAGTTAGTCGAGCAATATGCCGAAGTTATGCCGGTAATAGGACTTATGCAGGTTGGTGCCGAGTATAGAGCAGAAAATGATGCTCGTCAGCAACAAGTAGCGAGAGAGCTGATAGATCGAGGAGTTGATTTTGTTGTCGGTAATTCGCCGCACTGGGTGCAAAACACAGAGGTTTACAGTGGAAAGTTAATCGTATACTCGACCGGCAATTTTATCTTTGATCAGCTTGATGAAGAAACCAATAGAGGCCTCAGCCTTGACGTCACTATGGATGCTGATTATGACCAGAATATGGTGGAGTGGATTGGCCTTGGCGAGATTTGCGAACCTGAAAAGTTCAATGACGATTGTTTTCAACGAGCAAAAGACCTAGGTTTACAGCGCTACAATTTTAATTATGAGTTCGATATTGTGGCTAGCACAGGCGGTTACAGAGAGCTAACTAGTAAGGCGGGACTAGATGTGCAGCTTGCAGTCGAAGAGCGTGCCAATTGGCAGGAGACTCTGGAGATGCTTGGTCAATAAGGTGATGTATACTGACTAACAAATGAGCAAGAATAATACTCCTCCGAAGAAGTTCTTATGGGTAGACCTTGAAATGACTGGTTTAGTAGCCAGCAAAGACGTGATACTTGAGGTTGCCGCTGAGGTAACTGATGCACAGCTGGAGACACTGGATAGCTATGAAGCTACTATCAAGTACCCAAGGGAAAAAGTAGCAAAACTCATGCAGGAAAATACTTGGTGGAAAGATTTTCCGCAGAACCGTGATGATTTTTTGAACGGCCTGTCACAAGGCAAGCAACTTGACATCGTCGAGAAGGAGCTTGTAGCTTTCGTAGAGCATCATTTTGGCGATGAGCCGGCGGTTTTAGCAGGAAACTCTATCCATAGTGACAGGGCATTTATTAAGCAGTGGATGCCGGAGCTAGAACTGCGTTTGCATTACCGAATGCTTGATGTTTCGTCCTGGAAAGTAGTTATGCAGGCGATGTATGGCGAACAGTTCGAAAAGCCAGAAGTGCACCGCGCTTATGAAGACATTCAGGCATCAATAGCCGAACTCCAGCACTATCTCGAATTCCTGTCGACTCAGTCGAAAAACGATACCTAATTCAGACAAGTGGAATTGCTTATCGTTTTACTTGCTGGGACACTTTCGCCGTTTTCCTCGGCAATGCTCACTCGCCGTATGCAGGATATGACTCACTGTGCTGGCCAATGAAGAACGACGAAATTGCCGACATCCCTGACTCGCCATAACTTAGGCGGTTAGCCGCTATTATCTCTTTGTTCGTCGCTCATTGAGTCTACGTAAGAAATTTCAATCCAAGTGGTTTTTTGTCCTATCAGAGTTGCTATTTTTCTAGACCCCGTGAGATTAAGGAAACCGCACGTGCCTTCATTCAAAACGGTCTCACACAATTCAGGGTCTTCGACGATTCGTTCAGTAGGATTCAGCAGTTCACAAACTTCAAACTTATGAGCACTCATAGCCGCATCGCCTCAGTTAACTTTTCTCCCATTATATTAAGCGCTTCCTGACGTTTAGCTTTGGCTTCTTTTCTTTGTTCTGCGTCCTCAGCTTCTCGCCTTAAGCCATCTAGTTGCCGCGCATGTTTGAGAGCTGATAAGTCTTGGGGGTAGTTGGTGCCGGTGTATTTACTGCTACTCAACATTGCCATGATGCGCGCGGCTTCTTCCTCGGTAAAATGACTTGGGTACCTGACGAGGGTGTTTTGGAGTAGGAGACTAGATCGATATTGGAATGTGTCTGGATCGCCACGTTCTGCATCAGAAATTGCAAGGTCCACCATTTTTCTTAAAAAGCTATCGTCAAAAGGTACTTTGAAAAAACGCTCAATTCGATGAAAGTCCTCGTCTGCGTCACCAGTGTTAGTGAAATGCATCTTGTCCATACTGCCCAGTATTTGCTCACGCATATCGGGCAATCTTTCCCTATGGTAGATTGCATGACAAACATCTAACATGCTTTCTGGTATGTATTCCAGCTCGACATGCTCTCTGTTTACAGCGATCAGCGGCATCGCCAAGTTATGGCCAGCTGATAGTGAATCATGCTGAGTAATCTTACCTCCACTGACGTAGAAACGGGGAAATAAAGCATCTCGGGGCGTACGCTCTCGTGAAAATCTCCAGCTTCGACGGGCAAGTCCACCTACCGCGAGCACCATGCGTCCCTTTGGATTGCTTGCCGCCCACGCTCTGTCTTGAATTTCTCCTTGCAGATGCCTCCAGTCAGCGTGGCCACTGACAGATTCGGCTATATCATCAAATGCGCGAGCCGTTTCATCTAGAGCCAATGCGATATCTGGATGCTCGTATGCTGCTATGCCTACGTGGGCTAAGGATCTACGTTCAAATAGCTCAAAACCTTCATTAGCTTCAAGCCCGTCATATACGCTAGTTACCATATTTTCCTTTCAGTTATGTAAGTGCAGTCCATACGATACAGAGTAAGAGGCTTCAGCTAAAGTTATTTGTCATCAAAATATTGACAACAAAATAAGATATAAATACTATGTTGTCATGATAAAGGCTAATAACCTCTTTACTAAAATATCGAAGCAATTAGGTTTGAGCGATGAGCAGCAGCAAGTCTACCTCAGCATGCTTGAGCTGGAGTCCGTGTCCGTGCGCAAGGTAGCGGAAGCTAGCGGTCTTAACCGGGGGCTTGTTTATGACACCCTTAAAGAATTGGTTACCATCGGGCTAGTTGGCGTTCGTCCGCAAGGCAAGCGCGACTATTATTTTGCAGAATCACCAGAACGATTATTCAGCCTATTGCAAGAAAAGCGGAAAGGGCTATGGGAGGCTCAGCAGCTCGCTAAAGACGTCGTGCCAGAGCTGATGTCACTAACAAATAGCCGTCACGGCATGCCGATCGTGAAGTATTATGAGGACGATGACGGGGTCGCAACAATCCTGCGCGATGTACTGCAGACATGTAGTCAATTAGAAAACCCACATTATTATGGTTACTCCGCTAAACCACTCCGTGACTACCTATACAAAAAATTCAGTGACTATACACAAAAACGAATAGATAACGGGATCACCGTTCATGTAATTGCAGCCGGAGAGGGAGGGGAGCGTGATGAGCTTTCTGAGCGGCGATGGATAAAAGATGACGCCATCTCATCTAGCTACATGCTTATTTACGGTAATAAAGTAGCCCATATTTCGGTGACTGAGCAAGGTACCCCATATGGCGTAGTGATTGAAGACGAAAGTGTAGCATCAATGCAGCGCATGCTTTTTAAGCAAATGTGGAGTCAGTTGGGAGCGGTATAATAGGTCTATGACACGTAAAGAAGTTGAAGAATTGATAATCGGTATGCCAAATGCTAAGTTAACTTATCCATTTGGCGAAGATGTGGCTGTATACAAAACGGTTGTAGGTGATGAAGAAAAAATGTTCGCACTGATGGATGAGAAGAAAGAGCCAATTAACCTTAGCCTTAAATGTGATCCTACGTTAGCGATTATTCTTCGAGAGAAGTATGAAACTGTGCTTGAAGGTTATCATCTGAATAAGAAGCACTGGAACACAATTTTGCTCACAGGTCAGTTATCAGATGATGAGGTAAAAGATTTAGTAGTTCATAGCTATAACTTGGTGACAGGCAGTAATGCAGTCGCCCCAAGTTTCAACTAAGTTTACTCAGCGTTAGCTATGACTTGGATACTGGCTAGCGATTCTGTATACAAATCAGACTCTAAAGTAGAATTAGTCGAGCTGCGTGCATCGTTAAGCGCCCGAATGTATTGATTGACCAAAAGCGTAACATTTTCCTCGAGAACCTTGTCTAATTCTCGCTCGGCAACAGCAGTTTCAATAAGCGCATCTACTGCGCTGTCTTTTTGAGCATTGCGCTCAATCTTTTCAATCTTGTAATCTTTCGAGGCTGCAATACTGTCGGCTTCTTGCAGATCGCTAACAACCACAGCGTTAATTGTCTGTAAATATTGCTTTAATGATTGATCGTCGACATCGTCAATTCCTAGATCTATGACTCTGGTTACCTCAGTCTGGTAGGCGATTATGTTTGCTAAGCTCTGCTTATTACCGCCGCTTGTTGAGGAGAATACTAAAGAGAATATGATTATCAATAGAACTATTACTCCTGCGAATAATGCAATGATTGCAAGTAACTTTTGAGGTCCGACTAGGTTCGGAATTTTACGCCTTTGCGGCTGGTTATTCATTATGAAGTCATATTCATTTGCCATAAGCAGTATTGTAACAGGGGATAGTTCTCACTTCATAGCCCGAAGTTCTGAGCCGCTAATGCTTGATAGTTTAGAGGTTGTAGCTGATACTTAGATATATGACTAGTGGAGACGCCGTTCAAGATATAAAAGACCGCCTCAATATTGAGGATGTTGTCAGTGAGTATGTTGAGCTGAAGCGTTCAGGCCGAAACTATAAAGGCCTCAGCCCATTTACTAATGAAAAATCCGCCAGCTTTATGGTTAGTCCAGAAAAACAGATATGGCACGACTTTTCTAGCGGACGAGGTGGCGACATATTTAGCTTTATACAGGCAGTCGAAGGGGTAGACTTCAAGGCTTCATTAGAAATGCTGGCACGTAAGGCAGGGGTGGAGCTAGCTGATTATCGTCAGAATCTGAGTAGTCAAAGCAGGACCAACGCTAAGGCAAAAGAACGCTTGTTTCAAGCAGTTGAGGACGCGGCTACTTTTTACCAGAAAGAATTGCTAAAGAACACTCCTGCGTTGAAATATTTGCGTGAAAAACGAGGGTACGAAAAACAAACTATACTGGATTTTCGTTTTGGTTACTCACCTGAAAAGGGCGATGCACTAACGCAGTATTTACTCAAAAAATACGATATCGGCGAGCTAAGGAAGGCTGGGTTATCGGGTGAGCGCAATGGTCGCCAGTACGACATGTTCCGCGGGAGAATAATGATACCGCTGAAAGATTCGCAAGGTAGGCCAGTAGGCTTTACGGCCAGGCTACTTAAAAATGACCCAGACAGTCCAAAGTATATAAATACACCTGCAACACTGCTCTACGATAAAGGCCGGCAGCTATATGGCTTTTCGCAGGCTAAAGAGGCAATCAGAAAAAGAGGCTTCGTAGTTGTGGTTGAAGGAAACCTTGATGTGGTGGCTAGCCATCAGGCGAATGTTAAGAACGTCGTTGCTAGCGCAGGCACCGCCTTAACGCAGTACCATCTGAAGGATTTACAGAGATTTACTGGCGATATACGCGTTGCATTTGATGAAGACAATGCAGGACAAGCAGCAGTTGAGCGGACGATTCCTTTGGCGCAAGAATTAGGACTTGAGATGAGCGTTATATCAGTGCCTAGCGGTAAAGATCCCGATGAACTAATTAAGGAAAACCCTAAATCATGGCAAAAAGTTATTAACCAGCACGTTTATATGATTGACTGGCTGATAGAACGCATAGCTTCCAACTTAGATATGTCTAGCGCTCAAGGTAAGCGTCAGTTTACGAGCCGAGTATTTAGCGTAGTTAGGCAACTAAAAGACGAAGTTGAAAGAGAGCACTACCTCAAGAAAACAGCCGAACGCATAGGGGCGAGCTACGAATCGGTAAAAGCAAAATTAGCCAGCGAGCCCGCAGTTAAAAGACGCCTTAGAAGAGTGAAAGTAGAATTATCGGACACTGCAGATAAAGAACAAAGAGTTCGTGAGCAACACTTGTTAGCAATTGCTCTAAGGCGCTCAGATATAGCAGTTCAGCTGCAGAAATTACCATTAGATGTGTTTAGCGAAGATGCGCAGGAGGCAGCTCGTCAACTTCAGGAGCATCCTGGAGTAACACCTGAAAAGAGTGATTATGTTACAATGTTGTCACTTCTTTTTGAGGAATTCTACCAGTCAGCGGACACGAGTGAGCTAGCGTATCAAGCAAATCAGCTCCTCTCCCGCCTGGTTAAGACATATGCGAACAATAAAAAGCAATCACTGATTCAAGATATGGAATCAGCTGATGAGAACTCACAAAAAACACTCTTAACTGCAGTCAAACATTTGGATGACATTGCCAAACAGTTTGCTGCGCATTAGTAACTAATTATAGGAATACGGGGAAGCAATTGGCCGAACTTAAACAACGCGACGTAAAGACGCGCGAAACAGCAAAGCAACGTAAGAAAAAACAGACCGCTCGCAAGACGAACGATATGTCGCTGCACAAACTTTCAGAGGCGGCAAAGAAACTTTTCGATAAAGCCGTGAAAGATGGCGAAATTGATCATAAGGTGATAGTTAAGGAAATACCAGAAAAACCAGAAAATCTAGAGCTTCTAGACAAACTTTACGGTGATTTAGCCGAAGAAGGAGTCGATATAAATGGTCAAGCTGAGCCAAGTCCTGAAGTATTTTCAGGAGAGTGGGGAGCTGAAGAGGAAGAGGATTCTAAGCCAGAGGAAGACCAGAAGTATCTAGATGATGTGGCTGATGATTCAGTACGTCTGTACCTGCGTGAAATAGGAAAAATCCCACTGCTGACAGCCGAGGAAGAGCTAGCATTGGCGCAGAGAGTAGTCGCTGGCGATAGGCGAGCTAAGGATCAGATGGCAGAAGCAAATATGCGATTGGTAGTTTCTATTGCCAAGCGTTATGTTGGCCGCGGTCTAGATTTGCTCGACTTGATTCAAGAAGGCAACACAGGACTACTACGTGCAGTTGAAAAGTTCGATCCAGACAAAGGTTTTAAATTTTCTACCTATGCAACCTGGTGGATTAGACAGGCGATTACTCGAGCGATTGCCGACCAAGCACGTACAATCCGTATACCAGTGCATATGGTTGAGACAATCAACAAATTGCTTCGTACTCAGCGCCGATTAACTCAAGAAATGAATCGCGAGCCAACCAACGAAGAAATTGCTAAGGAAATGGAAATGGACGTTGAAAAAGTCGAGCATATCATGAAGATCAAGCAAGATATTTCGTCTTTGGACGCCAGTGTTCGTGATGATGAAGAAGACTCAGTGCTAGGAGATTTCATTGAAGATGAAGATACTCAGACTCCAGAAGAATCTGCCACTGGCCAGCTATTAAAAGAGCAAGTAAAGGGTCTCCTAGGGTCACTATCAGAGCGTGAACAGAAGATATTGCGTCTCCGATTTGGGCTGGAAGATGGGAAAAACCACACACTCGAAGAAGTAGGCCAAGAATTCTCAGTTACACGTGAGCGAATTAGGCAGATTGAAGCTAAAGCACTGGCGAAACTAAAAAAGCACAAAGACTCTAAGAAATTGATGGATTACTTAAAATAATATGAAGTTATTTGGATTGGCTGGGACTGCTGGAAGTGGGAAGGATACTGCAGCAGAGATTATTGCCGAACTTTTCGACATGCACATGTTTAGTACCAGTGATTATGTCCGGGCAGTTACGCGCTACATCTTCGATTTAGAGCCAGATGCTTCACCGATACGTGATCAGCTTTTTGAAGTGGCGACAGAATTACGTAAGTTGAACCAAGCTAGCACTGTGAACATGGGCATTGTTCAAGCTAGAGAACGAGGCTTTGGTAGGCAGCTCATTACTGGCCTGCGCTCAGTTGGAGAGGCTGATGCAATTCGAGCGCAAGGCGGGATAATTATAGGGGTTGATGCAACACCGGAAATCCGACATCAACGTATAAAAGAACGATCACGTGATGCTGAATCCGAGCGTAATTTTGAAGAATTTCTACGTCAAGATGAGCATGAAAATGAGGGCGTTGACGGTGAGGGAATGAAAGGCATCCGATACGTAATTGAGGATGCTGACATCATTATTCAGAATGATGGGACGCTTGATGATTTGCGTGAACAAATTTCTTCTAAGCTTAGAGTCATGCTTGAGCAATGAGCCAATTTGCTAGTCAACTTGGGGAGCTTAAACAGAAAATTGATGAAGATATTGCAGAGCAGTGCAGCGTCTTTATTTCTGAAACAGAAAAGGCGCATGGCGAATATCCTGCCGAAGCCGTCAAAGCCTACTGTGAGCTATTGAGCCGCGGCGGTAAACGCATACGCGGCGCTCTAACTATTGTCAGTTACAAAATGTTCGGAGGCCAAGACCAGGAGTTGGCGCTGGAAGCAGCGCAGGCTATTGAAATGCTGCACGCATATATTCTAATGGTCGACGACATACAAGATCGCTCAGAAGTGCGCCGCGGTGGTCCATCAGCCCACGTACGGCTCGCCGATTATCACAAGGCTAATAAGTTAGAACAAGATTCTGATCATTTTGGCATATCATTGGCCATGAATGGATTCTTGTTTGGCTCTCACAAGGCGATTAACGTCTTAGCTAACCTGAAGGTCGACCCCGAACTTAGGCTGAAGCTAATAGAACTTGTGAACAATAATTTTGTCATTACATTGCACGGGCAGAGTTTGGATATCTTCTCCGAAGTTACCTCATCTACTACTGAGGACCATGTTGACGCTGTTCTATTGCACAAAACTGCCCATTATACTTTTATGAATCCGCTTCACGTAGGTGCATTGCTGGCAGGAGCATCAAAGTCTGATATTGATATTCTGCGCGAGTATTCTTTGCATGCGGGTAGGATTTTTCAGATAACGGATGACATCATCAGTTCATTTAGCCCGCAAGATGAAAGCGGTAAAAGTCCGATGGGAGATATGATAGAGGGCAAACGAACTCTCTTGGTTGTTAAGGCGTTAGAGCTAGCAAGCGAAGCTGATTCAAACTATCTAAAATCAATCCTGGGCAAGAGAGATCTTGCAGAAGAAGAGTTTCAAAGAGCACTAAATATCATCAGTCAATCTGGTGCGCTTGATTATGCAAAGCAGCAGGTAAGTATGTCGGCAGAGAAAGCCCTGAAGGTCCTAGAAGGAGCTCCTGATTCATGGCAAAAGGACCAGCTCGCTTTTCTACAAGATCTAGTAACCCAACTGACTACGCGCACTTCATAACATTGACAAACTAGCTATTATTTGCTACAATATAGTAGTTAAATCAAAAATAAATATGTCAGAACAACCAAAAACTAATCAGATTCCTGCAGTTCAAATGTTGCCGAATCCTCATGTCCGATCAACACTGCCTGAAGAAGAGGGACGATTATCGACGCTCGACATGGGAGCCTTGCAAGCAGAATTTGAAACTTGGCAGAATGGTGACGGAACCTCCGTTACTCAAATGGGTCATGCAGTAGTAAAGCTAGCAAAAGAAGCACGAGAAAACACTACTGATGAAAGATCAGGATTGCTTAATCCTAGAGGCCTAGAGCTGTGGTTTGAGCGGAACCAGCCAGAACAATTTGCTTTTATCATGTGTGACGGCAGAGGTTTTGGAGATATTAATAAGGATTACGGCCATGAAGTAGGGCATAGGGTCATAAAATTTATGGGAGATGTAATAACTTCAAAGCTACGAATCGATAACAACACTGAGCGTGATGAAAATAACGAAAAGCGAAAAATTGAACATAGAGACGCCGCAAGTATTGCAAGAACAGCCGACGATGTCGAAGGTTCAGCTAGTGCTCGGTGGGGCGGTGACGAATTTATAGTGATAGCCGATTTAACAGGCCTAGATCAAGACGGAATTGATACGGCACTCGAAAGTATATCCAGCCGTTTAGATGACTTCGGCACATATAAAGAACCTGAGAACAATATCAGTATTCCTGTTAGCGTAAGAATGGCGAGTGTGGTCGGGACGAAAAATGACGGTAAATCTTTTAGCGACTATCAACATGAAGTTGATGAGAAGCTGAAGATTGTCACCCAGGAAGAAAAAAGATTAAAAGCTATGTAGCCAATATCACAGACGAACTTAAGTTATCTGTGTAATATTACTTATATGGTTGCAAGTCCAGAATCACTAGATCGCTTAAGACATAGAAGTCCTGCAGTTGATACAGGGTCTGCCGAAGGAGTTGGTAGAAATAGTGGTGTACAGGAAGGTGCAGGTGACGCTCCAAGTATTTCGGATAATGTTAAGTGGGGGATAGTAGGGTTAGGCGGTGCTGTATTAATGGTAACTACGGGATACTTGGCAGCCAC
>CAYGOR010000015.1:0-2759 GCA_964351635.1 uncultured Candidatus Saccharibacteria bacterium | reverse complement strand
AAAAGCGTCTTTTACCGTGGTTATTACGCAATGCCGAACTTAACCACTAAGGACGGTACACCGACGGGTGGGGTATACGGATTTTGCGCAATGAGCCTGGAGCTCATTAAACGCTACAAGCCAGATTATGTATGCGTAGCGTGGGATAAGCCCAAAACAAACATTAGACGGCGCCTAAAAGTGCACCCTGAGTATAAAGCAGGTAGGAAGCCAGCGCCGCCAGATTTTTATGAACAAATTCCTTTACTTCACGAGGTATTGGGAGCTTTTAACTGGCCATTATATGAGTTCGATGACTATGAAGCTGACGATATTATGCACACTCTGGCGATAAAAGCTGATAAGGCTGGCTTGGAAACGATGTTGATTACCTCTGACATGGATGCACTTCAATCTATCTCTGAACACACACATATGTACGCTCTGAAGAAAGGCCTGACTAATATACAAAGATATGACCCAAAAGCTTTTGAGGAAAAATACGGACTTAGAGTTGATCAATTTTTGGATTCAAAAGCACTGAAGGGCGATAGTAGCGATAATATTCCTGGCGTTCCTGGAATCGGTGAGAAAGGTGCCGCGCAACTGCTTAGTGAATTTGAAACTCTCGATGGCGTATATGAAAATCTAGCTTTAATAAAGCCTACGCTCGCTAAAAAGTTAGAAGCAGGTAAAGAGTCAGCCTATGTTAGCCGCGAAGTAGCGCAGCTCTATGACGATGCACCTGTTGAACTAGACCTAGAAGAAACAGATATCAATAAGCTAGATGTCACTAAGCTAGCTTCTATTCTCAAAAGACTGGAGTTTCGTAGCTTGCTGAGGAACTTGCCTGAAGGCATGAAAGTGGATAATCCTGAGTCTGTAGCTCCAGCCGAGAGCACTAAGGAGCTTCATCTTCCAAAGCTAGTAATGGTAGAAAGTGCTAAAGAATTGAAGAATGTAGTGCTTGAAGGTGACGTGGTTTTGCATGCTCGCAGCCGAGGTGCTCACGGCAAAAAGCCCTCAGCCCTAATACTCTCTGATAAAGAGACCTGCTACTTCATCGACCTGAATAAAATTACAATGCTAGATGGGCTGCAGCTTCCATCAAGCGTGATTGGGCACGATTTAAAGAACAGCTTCAAGGTACTACTGGAACTAGGTGTTGATTTGCCTAAAGTTACCCACGATACTCTAGTCGGTGCATTTATTGTGAACGCGCTCAGGCGAGACCAATCGCTTAGTGAGCAGGCAGAAAATGATCTTGGCTACAACGTAGAGCTGGACGAACTCGATGATGAGGAGCTAGCTCATAAGTCATGTGAGATTGCAGCAGTCATTGGCGAGCTAGCTAATTTGCAGGGTGAACAAATGAGCGAGGTAACAAGCCTGATAAAGATGGCTGAAACCGTAGACTGGCCAATAATACCACTGTTAGCTCGACTTGAAAGAGCTGGCATGAAAATTGATACAGATTTTTTCAAGAAGCTTTCCGAGCAACTAGCCGACCAGATAAGTGATGTGCAGCAGACTATTTACGGACATGCTGATCAAGAGTTTAATATTTCCTCGCCAAGTCAGCTTTCAGAAGTGCTGTTTGTGAATTTGAGCTTGCCAACCAACGTAACGAAGAAGGGTAAGTCTGGCCACTACTCAACTGCTTCTGCTGTGCTGGAAAAGCTCAAATCAGAGCACCCGATAATTGCAGAGATAGAAAAGTACCGCGAATATACAAAGCTTAAGAGCACCTATGTCGACCCGCTTCCAGCAATGGTTGACGAGAATAATCGACTTCACAGCACGATGAATTTAACGGTAGCTGCAACGGGTCGGCTGTCTAGCATTGACCCAAATCTGCAGAATATACCTGTTCGAACTGAACTCGGCCGTAAGATTAGGGAGGGGTTTGTGGCTGATGAGGGCAATGTGATTATTAGCGCCGATTATAGCCAGTTTGAGCTGCGAATTGCCGCTGCAATGTCGGATGATCAACAGATGATTGAGGCTTTTAATGAAGACCGCGATATCCACACTGAGACAGCTGCACTGATCCAGGGCGTGAAAGCAGAAGAAGTGACAAAAGAAATGCGTTATGCTGCGAAGGCCGTGAACTTCGGAATACTATATGGCCAAGGAGTGCATGGACTATCAGAGGGTTCAGGCATTAGCTACAAAGAGGCCAAAGAATTTATTGAGAAGTATTTCCAGGTTCGTCCAAAACTCAAAGACATGATAGATAGATTCCGCAAAGACGCCAAAGAGAAAGGCTATGTCGAGACCGTAATGGGTCGCCGCCGGCCAACTCCTGATGTGCTGTCGAGTAATTTTATGGTTCGGGAAGGTGCGTACCGCGCCGCAATCAACATGCCGATTCAAGGATCAGCCGCTGATCTCACGAAAATGGCAATGGTAGCCGTAGAGGATAAATTACCAAAGGGAGCTTTCCAGATCATGCAGATTCACGACAGCATTATGGTGGAGTGTAAGGAGTCAGACGCAGAGAAAATTGGCGAGATGATGCGCGAAACTATGGAAAGCATCAAGCCAGATCTCGGAGTTAATCTGAAGGTAGATGTTTCTATGGGCAAGAACTGGGGAGAGCTATAGATGAGCGATAAAGATTTTCTGAAAATAGCTATTGATAAAGGAAATGAGCAAGCAAAACCGCGTAATTTCGGTGCAGTGATTGTCAAAGATGGTCAGATCATTGCTTCTGAACACAATTGGGTGTACGAGCACAACGACCCGACAGCGCATGCTGAGACTTCTGCTATCAAAGC
>CAYGOR010000014.1:0-19035 GCA_964351635.1 uncultured Candidatus Saccharibacteria bacterium | reverse complement strand
TACCAAGCATAGAAGAGCTCGAGTCAGCACTAAAGCAGTATCATGGTGCGATTATTTATATCTCACACGATAGTTATTTCAGTGCCAAGCTTGGTGGATCTGTTCTAAAAATCGGTCAGGCCTAGTCGCAGATTAAGGTGCATTATTTAGCGCCTTAATTTTTAAACACGACGATACAAATAAGATTTTAAACATTAGATTTAGTTCTATATATAGATCTCAATGACCTTTTTAGAGAACCTGGCCGGCGCTGCCCAGGAACTCTTGAGGCAACACCTGCTAAAACGCCTCCGATGCCTAGTGCGGCCAATACGAACCCATCTGTCCACCACGGATGTTTAACGGCCTCTAACAGTGGATTAAACCTTTTGCTATTTTGACTCAGTGCGTAACGTCGTCTTTGTTGTGCTATGTTTTCAGCCACTACGCTGCGCGTATCTGCACAGACCCGCGCTAGTGTTTCAGGATTAAGCGCAATAATCATAGCTTCGCTTATATCAGAGCTTTGTGACAGGTCTGAATAGTTCAGCACGTTGCAGCCTGTGTCGGAATCAGAATATACAGCCACAGCATCGACAGACATAATCGGCAAGCTTTCATTCTCGAAAATGTGAATAAAATCAGTAGCTTGCATTGTATGCTCTGGCTCAAAAGACCCATCGCCATCAGTGTCGAACCTCAAAGACCCTCCAAAAAAGTCTAAAACAGCGTAATTATAATCAATGAGTGCCGGAACCGCCACTGCCTCCACGGCCTGACTTTGTGGATAGTATTCACCAGCAGACTGCGTTGACAGACCAACCGCAAGTAACGGCAAAGTCGCAGACCTCATATGTCTAATCATTTATTAATGACGCAATAAATAAAATTATTTGGCAACTATGTTAGGTTCTACTGTGACTGACATTTGCTCGGTTGTAACAGGGTTAGAGTGGGAGGGATACTCCTAGCTTATTGCTGACCAAGAGGGCTAACAAAGGTAGATATAATTGTAATTTTTGCATTTTGTGGGAAAAATTCATAATTTATTGTATTCTACAGTAATAAAAGAGAGGAAATCACCATGCACATGATGCAGGTTATTAAAAGACTACCCAGTAAATTAGTATTAGTTAGCTTAGCGTGTTTACTAGCGCTGTCGTCATTGACTGCCTATCAAGACATAGCACGTGCCGAGGAGCAGACAAGAGAACTTTCTAGCGGGGTGTTAGACAGCTCCAGAGCTCAAGGGCCTAACTGGACTAGAGTAGATTTCCGTACAAACTCAGAATCTTTAACTACCCTAACCCTAAATTGGGCAGGTACGGCAGATTTAAATTTTAGTGTTTTCTTAACTTCTCCGAAGACAAAACTGATTACTTCTAATGGATCAGACAAACCAAAGCAAGTTACGTTAGATTTAGAACAGGACACCGATTATTATGCGGGTATATGGTCTAGTTCGGGTGCATCAAACTATACGTTTACCATCACTGAGGAATTACCTAATCAATCACCAGCGGCTTGTGAAGATGGGATCGACAATGATTCCGACGGTCTAGTAGATTTACAAGACCCTGGATGTGAAGATGCTCAGGATGATGATGAGACTGATCCAGGCCCATCAACCACAGAAAAAAGAGATAGAACACTTCTAGCCGAAACGGCTGATAGTACAAATGCTACCGGTGCGAAATGGCGTAGAGTCAACTTCACTACTGATTCTATCGATGAAACCACACTATCACTTAGCTGGGTTGGTGGAGGCAACATGTTGTTTAGTGTATTCGAGTCAAGCTCTAACACAAGACTGGCTTACATTGATGGCACGGAGAATCCTAAGCAGACTACATTGAATCTGCAAACAGACACTGACTACCATGCAGGAGTGTGGGTGACAGGAGGTGTAGCCGACTTTGAATTTGTTATTACTGAAACTTTCGAAATTACACCACCACCAGTAACTCAATGTAACGACGAGATCGACAATGATTCCGACGGTCTAGTAGATTTACAAGATCCTGGATGTGAAGATGCTCAGGATGATGATGAGACTGATCCAGTCGTAATACTAGCGGCTTGTGAAGATGGAATCGACAATGATTCCGACGGTCTAGTAGATTTACAAGATCCTGGATGTGAAGATGCTCAGGATGATGATGAGACTGATCCAGTCGTAATACTAGCGGCTTGTGAAGATGGAATCGACAATGATTCCGACGGTCTAGTAGATTTACAAGACCCTGGATGTGAAGATGCTCAGGATGATGATGAGACTGATCCAGTCGTACCCACTCAGCAACCGAACATTATCGTTATAAACACTGACGACCAGCGAGCTGACTCTATCAGACACCTCCCAAAGATTAGACAATGGCTTGGTGACGCAGGTACTACATACACGGATGCTTACGTATCAACACCAAGCTGCTGCCCTTCGCGAGCGACCCTAATGAGCGGACGATATGTCCATAACAATGGACAAATTCAACAGCAAAACGAAGGCTTTGACCTAGACTTAACCATCCAGAGATACCTTAAAGATGCTGGCTACTTTACTGGTCACGCTGGTAAGTTCCTTCACTGGTTGCCACTATCAACAAATGCCCCACACTGGGACAGATGGACATATTTCAAGGGCGGCTATGAAGACGTGTGGATGCGCTTCGACAATGAGACCAGACGTTCTGACGGATACTCTACAAAGATAACATTTGAGCGGGGGATGGAGTACATAGATGATTTTGAATCTCGAGATGACAGCAAACCATTCTACTTACATCTCACACCAGTAGCGCCACATAGCCCTTCAACTCCGGAACCACAGTACGAAAATACTTACGTCGAGCCAGTCTTAAAAGATCCTTCATTCCTAGAAGCGGATCGCAGCGACAAACCGCCTTATGTCCAAAATAGAAGCACTTCTGAGTCTCAAGTCCAATCTAGATACACAGAAATGACACGAACATTGTTCACCGTGGATGATCAAGTAGACCTACTAATGAAACACCTTGAAGCAACCGGAGAAATAGATAATACTCTCGTCATATTTACTTCAGACAACGGCTACATGATGGGGGAGCATCACCAAAGAAGTAAATTTTTGCCTTACGCTGGGTCAGTTGACGTGCCACTACTGATAAGATGGCCGGGGGTAGTCCCAGCTGGAGTAGTAGATGACAGTCTAGTTACCCATGTAGATATTGCACCTACAATTTTAGACGCTGCTGGAGTGACTCAGAACTCCGTTGAGCTGGACGGACACAGCGTACTACCAGGCGTGGTACATCGTACAAAAGGCCTAACCGAGTACTATTACGATCCGAATAACGGCAACAATATCCCTAACTGGGCATCTGTAACAACTGAAACTTACCGCTACGCTGAATACTACCAGAAAGATCCGGATGATTGGACAAACGTTAGCTTTAGAGAATACTACGACCTTGTAAACGACCCCTATGAGCTAGTGAATCTATTCGGTGACTCAGACCCAAATAATGATCCGGAAATACAACCACTCAGCGATGAGTTGCGCGCATTACAAACATGTGTCGGCTCAGCTTGTATCGTCACGGACTAAAAGCGCTACTGATTTAAAGCACTTATTTATCGAGGTGAACACGCTGAGCTTCTACTAGTTTGGAGATCCGCATGATTCAGTCTCAGTTTGAGTCTAATTGCTGAAGTTATTTTCTATAAACAATTATAGTCTGCGTAGCTTCCGATTCGGAGACTTCTTTTTTCCACTCAAATCATCTCTCGACCAGAGTAAAACCAGCAGTTTCAGCCATTAGGTCTTGTCCACTAGGAATAGATATCTTAGGTCTACTTGTCTAGATCCGTTTCTATTAATATATTCAATTTCTGTTTTAACGATCCTCCACTTCGAATCTGCTAGACCCATATCGAGTTCATTAATACTATAAATAATGCCATGAGGTTCGCTGCTGTTGATAACGGGCAGAATATCAACTCGGGGTTTTATTAGGTTACCGCAACGCGCAACTATATGAGATGTTGGCCCTTTGCTTTAGCTTATTTCAAGTTAGTTATAATCGCTGTGTCGTAGCTTGTGTCATGTTTTTATGGCCTTTTATTAAGGCCTTATTCATAGTCCAAAACAACCAAAAGCCCAGGGTATAGGCGACCCTGGGCTCGGTTTTTATTTTTATTTATTGACTTTTTGCTACTTAGAACAGTCCACCATCAGTAGTGTTACCGTTGTTCTGAATATCGGTATCTACGCTTGTGTTTCCTGAATTTGTCGTGTTGCCGTTGTTAGCGGTTGTTGTTGTATTTGTGTTTGTGTTATTTGTTGTTGATGTAGATATATCCGTATGTGTTTCGTTAGTATTTCCACTGTTTCGATTGTCAGTAGTTGTAGTAGTGTTGCCTGAGTTACGGTTGTCTACAGTACGAGTAGTAGTAGTTGTGGTGTCATTGTCTTCGTTAGTATTCCCGCTGTTTCGATTGTCAGTAGTTGTAGTAGTGTTGCCTGAGTTACGGTTATCAGTAAGTGTAACTGTAGCTGTATTTCCGCTCCATCGATTGTCAGTAGTTGTAGTAGTATTGCCACTGTCTCGATTGTCAGTTGTTGTAGTGGTGTTGCCACTCCATCGATTATCGGTGGTTGTATTTCCGCTCCATCGATTATCAGTAGTTGTGGTAGTGGTTGTGGTCGTAGTTGTGTCGTTGTCTTCGTTAATTTGGATAGTTCCGAAAGGGAAAGCTGTACCGAGGCTATAGCTTGAACCACCATAGTGGAAAGTTCCTGTTGAAGCGCCTAAAACTTGGCTACTATCATCGCTAGAGCTATCGGAAGCTCCTGCAACATCGTGACATCCAACTTGTGATACTACAGCAGGTGAAACCTCTGCGTTATTTGACTGCTGTGCTCCTGCAATGTTGCTTGAGCTAGTGAGCATGCTGGTCATCAAAAAGACCATCGCCATCATGCTGAACATTGTTGCAAACATCATCACCATGAATTGATTAGTTGATATTGTCACCCCTTGATTTCTATGAGAAGCCATAAAAATTCCCTCCTATTAATGATTGTCTAAGGACCCCCACGAGTTGTCTGAGGCGATATTACCATATGGGCTATTGCAAAAATCATAAAAATCAACAAAACATATTTAGCTTAAGCACAATGACATGAGTATGAAGCTGTGGATAAGCTTAGTATTTTATGTTGTGCGTTGGGCGTCAGTTTCGTCTTCAATCTCGTGGCCGATTATTTCTTCGATCATGTCTTCAATAGTTACTACACCAACTACTGCATTATCTTTTTCAATGGCTATCAAATGCCGTTTTGCAGCGATAAATACCCTGAACATCGTGTCAAGAGCCGTCTTGGATCCAACTGTCTTTGTTTTATAAGTACGAAGTTCTGAGAGCGGAACTGTGCGCCCGGAAACGTCAATATCTATCATGTCTTTCATCATAATATAGCGTTTAATCCGAGATTTGGACGTTGTGAGTATTGGTATCCTTGAGAAACTTCGCCTCTGTATTTCTGCTAATTTCGCTTCGTCAATTCCTTCATTCTCTAGCAGATAAAAAGTGTCCTCGATTGGGGTCATAATGTCGGAAACACGCTTTTCACTTAGCTGAATTGCATTTTGAACAATCTCTACTTCATCCTCATCAAGCTCACTGTCCGGTTGCAAATGATCGGCTATTAATAGGCTCAGCTCATTGCGCGTGTGCAATACAGCCTTTGATGTACCTACAAGCTTGTCCAAAAGAATCGACAGCGGTTTAGTCAGAGGATAGCCGACGTAAGTTGCTACTTTTATTGCTGGGGCAAAATGCGACACGGCACTTAGAGCTCGCGAAACTGCAAAAGCTTGGGGTGTGATTTCAGCAAAAACTACTAGTAATATAGTGCTCAGCAATACGGCGAGCGGTCCGCTGAGAGCTGAACCCAGAACTACTGAGGTAGCAGAGGCAAAAGCCACATTCGCTAAAAGTATTCCTGACAAATAAAAGTGCACTCTGCGCCTAATCGGCAACACACGCTTGGCCTGTTGATCGCCAAGCTTGGCTTTACGGCGAATGTCTGGCAGGTGAATAGCCAGAAGAGCGACGTTTAAACCAGAGCAAATTGCTGAAAGCGATACGAGTATAAGTGCGAGTAGCACGGTTGTTAATGGATCCATATCTAACAGTATCCTATGACAACGCTTGTATTTCCAAGAGAAAAAACAGATAATAAAGCATAAGAACATTATGGGTTTATTCGATTTCCTAAAAAAACCGAAGGGTGGGGCAGGTAATCATGCTGCGAGCGCCCTTCACGGCGAGAAACTAAAGTCCGACATCATCATTAATAATATTGACGATGCTGTTGCTCTAATTGACGAGCAGAACACTGTATTGGTATTCAATCCAGCGGCAGAAAAATTAACAGGCCACGATAGCAGTGAGGTAATTGACCTAGACTACCGCAGCCTAATCGAATTCGTTGATGATAAGAGTCAGCCACTGAGCGACGAAAATCATCCTTTTAGTAAAGTTCTGAGTAGCGGCAAACCTGTGAGAGACGAAAATGCATCTCTAAAGTCCAAAGAAGGTAATTTGCTGACTGTAGATTTAGCTGTGACACCATTGACTGGTAAAGAAGGGGAGATAACGGGCGCTATAGCGATTTTCCGTGACGTACATAGTCAAAGGCAACAAGAAAAACAGCGAGCGGACTTTATCAGCACCGCAAGCCACGAAATGCGCACTCCTGTTGCAGCCATAGAAGGGTATCTAGCATTGGCACTCAACGATAGGGTAACTAAAATCGATGCCAATGCACGCTCATACCTAGAAAAAGCTCATGCCAGTACTCAGCACCTAGGTAAATTGTTCCAAGATCTGCTAACTAGCGCAAAAGCAGAAGATGGTAGACTGACAAGCCATCCAGAAGTGATAGAATTGTCAGAATTCGTCGAGAATTTAGTCGAAGACTTAAAATTCACGGCTGAGAAAAAAGGACTGTTACTTGAATTACTGCTGGGTGGCCAGCAAAGGTCAAAAGACGGCACGAGTACTACCGTAGACGTCAGCCAGAAGGTGGTAAAACCTCTTCTCTATGTCAACGTAGATCCGGATCGTATGCGTGAGGTAATCACTAACTTATTTGATAATAGCGTAAAATACACTGACTCTGGTCGGATTTCATTAGGACTGACTGCGGACGAAAAAATAGTGCAATTTCATATATCTGACACAGGTCCCGGCATACCAAAGTCTGATATAAACCACCTTTTCCAGAAGTTTTACAGGGTGGATAATTCTGCAACTCGCACTATTGGCGGTACCGGCCTTGGGCTATACATATCACGTAAAATCGTCGAACTCTACCAAGGACGAATCTGGGTGGAGAGCCAGGAAGGTAACGGCAGTACTTTCTACATAAACTTACCGCGGATACCAAGTGATAAAGCCCAACAAATGATCGCCGACCAGAAAAAGGAGCTGCCGACTTCGTAGGCAACAATAGGCTCAATAAATAAAATAGTGTAGAATATGGGAAAATAGGCATAACCAGCATCAAGAGAGGGAGAGGGCAATAGACAATGGCGAAAATACTGTTAGTCGAAGACGACAATAACCTGCGTGAAATCTACGAAGCACGGTTAATGGCAGAAGGCTACGATATCGTATCAGCAAAGGATGGCGAAGAGGCACTGACCGTCGCCATGAAAGAGAAACCGGATCTTATAATTTCTGATGTCATGATGCCAAAAATTAGCGGTTTTGATATGCTAGACATCCTCAGAACTACTGATGAAACTAAAGAAGCCAAAGTCATCATGATGACGGCCTTATCCCAGGCTGAAGATAAGGCAAGGGCTGAAAAGCTAGGTGCAGACAGATATTTGGTCAAATCTCAAGTCACCCTTGAAGATGTAGCTAAGGTGGCAAAAGAAGTGCTTAACGGAGAGTCTCCGAAGCCATCAGCACCAACTACTGTTGCACCCAATCCTCAAAGTGATGATTCAACAACTACTTCCCCTATGCCTGTAGCTACCGATGCGAGTGCTATGATATCCGATAGCGATGACAACGACCAACAATCGGGCACTGATGATTCAGGTGATAATGATGCAGCACAATCTCAATCAAATGCAGCCGAGCCTGCTACGACACCGGCTACTCCTTCAACGGCAGCGCCTGCTCCAGCCCAATCAACTATGACTAATTCGACAGTACCAACAGCTGAACCTCCGTCAACGGGCGATAAAACAACTGAAAATGCTGAAGCAACTGAAAAATCGTCATCTAACGTAAATTCATCAACTCTTCCAACAGAAATGAAGCCGCCTGAAAGTCCCACAGCTACTCCACCAGAGACAAAGACAGCTGAAGTGCCAGCTGAACAACCCCCATTGGAGTCGGCAGCTCAGGCAGAGGAAGATATAATCGCAAAGCAAATTGAGGATAATCTAAAACAAGCAAGTACTGCTGCCGCAGATGACTCATCAAGCAAACCGCCAGAAACTGTCCCAGAGCAAAACAACCAAGAATCTACGGCCGCTAAGCAGCCACAGCAGCCTTCTGCTGACCCGAATAACCCTACTGTTATCAAGCCCACTTCTACTGTAAATAGCGGGCCTATAGCAACAAGCTCCACACCAGAACCGGCTAGCACGCAAGAAACATCGACACCAGCTCCCGCCCCAACACCCGCCCCAGCACAAGAAACTGTAGCTTCAACTTCAGAGGCATCATCTCCAGAAGCGACGACACCACAGCCTCAGGAGGTGTTACAACCCGCTCCCGCGCCGCAGACCGAAGCTACTAGCTCAAAAGACACCCAAGGCCCACCGACGGACAACAAAGTCGACCCTAACAGCATTGCTTTATAACTAATCCAGCCGATAGGGCGAACTTGTTAAACCTTACACATGTCAGTTACTATAAAAGGCACATATGAGATTGAACCGCTTTCTGGCGCAGCAGACAGAGCTTTCACGCCGTAAGGCAGACACGCTTATAGAAGAAGGGCGCGTGATAGTAGACAGGACACCCGCACATGCTGGTATGGATGTTACTGGCAGCGAAGATATTATTGTCGACGGTAAAAAGTTGGTGCCGCATAGAATTATCTACGTTACTATTGGACTTCATAAACCTGTCGGTTACGTTTGCTCTCGAGACGGACAGGGTAGCCCGACTGTTTATGATTTACTGCCCGAAAAGTACCAGCAGCTTAATGTCGCAGGGAGGCTTGATAAAGACAGTTCAGGGTTAGTCATCCTTACTAACAACGGCAAGCTCCAGCAAGATCTTACTCATCCGAGTAATGATAAACAAAAAATATATCTTGTCACCCTGAATAAACCCCTGGAAGACGGTATGATTGCCAAGCTTGCCTCTGGAGTCGATATAAGCGACGACAAGCTAAGCAAGTTAATGGTCACACCGACAGAATCGACCGCTAGGTACCGCGTAAGCATACAAGAGGGCAGGAATCGACAAATTCGGCGCAGTTTCGAGGCTTTAGGCTATGAAGTGAAGCAATTACACCGCATAGCAATGGGCCCCTACGAAATTAATGGGCTCGAAGAAAGTGCAAATACTTTAATATAACATTTTTATTAATAACTTAAATATATGTTATAATTAGTTATGATTAGTTTCTCGACTTTATTTCGGTATGAGAATCCGGAACTATTTACAGATCTTCTAGAGTGCACTGATGTCGATAATGCCAGCATGGGTGAGGCTAGAATGATGCCTCTTGCTATTTCAAGTGATCATAAGTTGGATGCGTTTTCTCATTGTGCATAACGCAAACCACCTTCAGAACGGCTACCTCTGTTATACTACTGGTTGAATTATGAATAAGAAAAAAGTACCGATTGTAGCCATTGTAGGCCGTGCCAATGTTGGAAAATCCAGCCTTTTTAATGCACTTCTAGGAAGACGAGAGGCTATTGTTGCAGATGAACCAGGTACCACTCGTGATTCAGTAACTCTTAAGGCAGAGCTTGAAAGCGGTAAACAGTTCTGGCTAGTCGATACAGCTGGTATGAAAGCTGCTGAAGATGAATTTGAGCTGACGATTCAGGAGCAGATATTAGAGGCGGCAGAAGCTGCAGACGTAATCCTGATAACAGTAGATGGGTCGACCATAATCACCGCCGAGGACCGACGCGTAGTCAAACTTGCTTTTAAGTCGGGCAAGCAGCTGGCACTACTGGTGAACAAAGCCGACAAAGCCAAGCAAGAACAGATAGATGCCTTCGAAAAATTAGGTATAAAACCAATGATTGCTACCTCGGCCACTCAGAGGATAGGGTTCGATGATCTAGAAGAAGTACTGGAAGAGCTTCTGCCTGCAGCTTTAATTACTGAAGATGGCGACCGTATCCGCTTGGCACTACTAGGGCGACCTAACGTCGGTAAATCAAGCCTCTATAACGCTCTCGCTAAGAAGCAGCAAGCTATCGTTGCCGATCGTGCTGGAACAACGCGTGATGTTAACCATACCATCGTTAAATTCCAGGGAAGAGAAATAGAGCTTCTCGATACTGCTGGCATCCGGCGTAGTGGGAAAATAGAGCGTGGAATTGAAAAGTTCAGCGTCATTCGGTCCTTGGCTGCCATAGAGCAGTCAGATGTTTGTATGCTTTTGCTAGATGCCAACGAGCTAAGTGTGGCTCTTGATCAAAAAATTGCTGGACTTATCAAAGAAGCAGGCAAGGGGCTAATAATCGTAGTCAGCAAGTGGGACACCGTCGATAAAGACGCCTACACCAGAGATGACCTAGCTCGGGGGATTGCTCACGAGTTCAACTTTGTGCCTTGGGCGCCACTGGTTTTTACCAGCAGCGTTGACGGGAAAAATGTCACGAAACTATTTGAAATAACTCTTGAAATCATGGAGCGCCGAGCCCAAAGAATATCGACCAGAAAACTGAATAACTGGCTGAAGAAAGTTCTTGCAGCTCATCCACCTTCTGGACTTAAGAATCGCCAACCAAAACTGCGCTACATGGTCCAGGAAGACTGGAATCCAATTCCTTCGTTCAAAATATTCGGAGCACAAGCCAAATATCTGCACTGGAGTTATAAAAGGCATATGGACCGTATGATGAGGGAAGAATGGGACTACGTAGGCTCGCCGATACAGCTATGGTTTATCGACCGTGATGTAGAAAAGATCCGTGATATAAAACTTGGCGGTAAACGCCCTGGATCTAAAGGTGCGAAAGCGGCCAAAAAATTTAAAAACAATGGTAACCGCGATAAAGCGAGTAAATAATGGGGCTATTCGATAGACAGAAGACTAACTATGATACGCATGCCCCTCTGTACACTCTGGGCAATTCTAAGAGCCTGCTGGTCGTTGGATTGGGTAATGTGGGGTCCGAGTATCATAAGACGCGGCACAACGTCGGATTTGCAGCCGTTGACCGCTACAAAGAATCGCATGATTTCAGCGACTGGGTAGAAAAGAAAGATTTGCGCTGCTATCAATCTACAGGTCAAGTTGGAGATACGCGAGTTATATTGGCAAAACCCACCACTCTCATGAATCTCAGTGGTGAATCAGTCCAATCTTTGCAGCAATTCTACAAGCTTACGAATGAAGATACGTTAATTATCTACGATGATATTGATGTCGATTTTGGCACGCTGCGGACGCGCGTGAAGGGCGGAGCGGCTGGCCATAACGGTATAAAGTCACTACTCAAGCACATCAAAGACGGTTTTGGACGCATAAGGGTAGGGATTGGACCGAAAACTCATGCCAAAATGGACTCTGCAGATTTCGTACTACAGAAATTCACAACTGATCAAGAAACTGATATACCGAAGATTCTGCGTGAAGTATCAGCCCTCATCGATGAGCGAACGGCTGGCCCTCTGAATGACACAACTATTACAGCCATCTAGTTAGTGTCCGGATTCTCTTCCGGGATATTCGTCATCGGCTCGCTGACGATAATCAGGCTGCGGAAGCGCGGGCAACCCAAGCTCCTCCCTCGCGTAGGCATTTATAGCAGCGTTTTCGTCTAATGGTATGTCACGTTCAAGTCGTTCAGGGTCTATCCACATACACTCACCGTAATTTAATCACATTACCGTTTATTATCTTCACAACTGCAGATGGCTTTGATTTATTATAACCACCATCTACATACAGACTGACTTTATCACCGAATACTTTCTTTGCTTCTTCGATATCAGTCACTGTTGGCTCTCCTGGCAAATTCGCGCTGGTGGTAGCCAGTGGGCCTGTGAGTTCAAGCAGACTCCGTAGACCACTATCAGCCGTGATGCGTACGGCAAGTGAGTTGAGCCCCAAGTGAAGATGTTCCAGTCTTTCAGGGGCGGCTAGAATCACGCTAGTAGGTCCAGGCCAAAACTTCTGAGCAGCTACTATATCATCGTCAATAAAACCCATGTTAACCAGATGCTCCGCGCTGGCTGCAACAATCGTACCTGGCTTACCATCTCGGCCTTTGACTTTATACATTTCGCTAACAGCTTCGGGCATTGCAGCAGAACACACAAGGCCATAGACAGTGTCTGTCGACATAACCGCCACATTGCCTTGCTTAAGAGTTTTTACTAGCTGCTCATTCATGGTCATATAATTTTATCAATCAATTCAAAGTCTTTTAATATAAATATAAAAGAGCCTCTAGAGGGGGTGGGCACCGCTAGAAGCTCTATTACACCCTTCAACCCACCTTGAAGGCTTATCCGTTGATGCTATCTCGCAAAAGTAGCACCAACAGCCCATCCATAAGGTTTTTACCGTCACCCAAAGCTCGCTCTAAGGAGGGAGGGGTGCGGGGTTAAAGGGGTATCACTGAATACCTTGCAGCTCTTTTCAGCGATTTCGTCGTATTTCACGCCGATATACTCCTCGTCGCTCGCTCATAGTAGGCAATTGCTACTACTCGCTCTCGCAAAGCAGCATCTAGGCGCAAACTACGGTCGAACTCACAAGAAAAGATTGCAAGCCACGCAGTGAATTGTTCTATAGCTTTCAGATTTAACTGATAGCAAAAGAGCGTGGAGGGTAACAACGTTTCAATTGGCAGCTATAGAACGATAAATCTCATCAATAATGATAAGATTTAAGGGTAAAAGGTGCGTATACCACCACTATTGCAGGTGATTACGCTTGTTATTTTACCAAAAATATGTCTTAAAGTCAATACTAATTTACATTTTTGCGAGAGTTTCAACTATCTGTTATGAAAAAGCTAATGCTTGATAACAATTTAAAGACCAGGCTAAGTCGCTTACTCGCTCCAGCTAGAGAGTTAAGTTATTTAGGATCCGATCCTCAAGACTTACTAAAACAACCCGCAGTGGCAATAGTGGGCACTCGCAAACCCACTCCGTACGGAAAGGCTGTTACCCAGAAATTGGCTGAGGAACTCGCTAGAGCAGGAGTTGTAGTAATTAGCGGCAATGCACTGGGGGTAGATGTACTGGCTCAACAATCTGCTACCGACGCTGGCGGGAAAGTAATAAGCGTTTTGCCAAGTGGTCTGGATAATATATACCCAGCAACTAATAGAGACGTTGCCAAAACTATTGCTAAGCAAGGCGGCGCACTAATGAGCGAGTATGAACCAGGGCACGTTCCGACCCGCTACGACTTCTTAGAGCGAAATAGGCTAATTGCAGCTCTTAGCGACCTCGTAGTCGTGCCAGAAGCCGCTAGACGGTCTGGAAGCCTTAATACTGCCTCGCATGCTGCCAACATGGGGATTCCTGTTGCTTGCGTCCCTGGACCGATAAGTGCGCCAATGAGTGCAGGGACAAATCAGCTGATTAAGGATGGGGCGCATTTAATTACGGGGTCTGAAGATATTATTAGTATCCTTGGGATTAAACCTGCCGAAAAAGAGCTTGCTAGCCTCGAAGGAGAGAATAACGCGCAAACAATCCTTCTAAAATTAATCGCGGATGGAGTAGCGGATAGCATAAGCCTACAATCGCTTAGCAAGCTAGAAACCTCGGACTTTCATATGGCGGTCAGCATGCTTGAGGTGGAAGGTAGAATTGAGCAAATTCAACCTGGAGAATGGCAACTTAGTTAAATAATTACTTGCAATCAGTAAATTAATTATGTAATCTTCCAGGCTCAGGTGAGCACTAGTTTGCTACACTTAATTAAGTAAAGCGCTAATGGATAAGGAATATCTTGGCTAAAAACCTCGTAATAGTAGAGAGCCCAGCAAAAGCAAAGACGATTGAAAAATACCTTGGCAAAGATTTTAAGGTGCTTTCAAGCGTTGGCCACGTGCGGTCAATTGCTAAAAAAGTCAAAGGTGGCAAAGAAGCAATTGATGTTAATAATGGCTTTGAGACTGTTTATGAAGTAGATGCCGACAAGAAAAAGGTCATCACCGAGCTCAAAAAAGCAGTCAAAAGCGCTGAAACCGTTTGGCTTGCAACTGATGAGGACCGAGAAGGAGAAGCGATAGCTTGGCATTTATGTGAAGTTTTAGGCCTAGACCCTGCAAAAACCAAGAGGATTGTTTTCCATGAAATCACCAAATCTGCTATTGATGATGCTGTAAAATCACCGAGAACAGTCGACATGAAGCTGGTGCAGGCTCAACAAGCTCGTCAAATCCTTGATCGCTTGGTTGGTTTTGAACTATCTCCAGTAGTATGGAAAAAAGTTCCTGGCGGTAAATCAGCCGGCCGAGTCCAATCACCAGCTGTCAGGTTGCTCGTCGAGAGAGAAAGAGAAATAGAGAATTTCGAAGGATCATCAGTGTTTAAGGTAAAGGCAGTGTTTATCCATGAAGATTTGGAATTTACCGCCGAACTAACCGACACATTCGACACTGAGAAAGAGGCACAGGAGTTCCTGGAAAGCATAAGAGACGCTAGCTACAAAGTGGCAGACATCCAAGTTAGCCCAGGGGTTAGGAATCCAGCAGCGCCTTTTACAACAAGCACCCTGCAGCAAGATGCCAACAGCAAATTAGGATTCGGTTCCAAAGCAACCATGTCCAGTGCGCAGAGACTTTATCAGAACGGTCACATTACTTACATGCGAACTGACTCATTCAACCTGTCTAAACAATTCCTTGCAGCCAGTGCTTCATATATTGAAAACGAATTCGGAAAGAATTACCTAAAAGTCAGAGCTTATAAAGCGAAGTCAGCTGGGGCCCAAGAAGCACACGAAGCTATAAGACCTACCCAAGTATCTAATGAAGTTGTCACTAATGATGAATACGACCAAAAGCTGTATAGGCTAATCCGTAGCCGCACATTAGCAAGCCAAATGGCTTCTGCGCAGATAGAACGCACAACCGTTAGCATCACAATCTCTACAAGCAGTCACTCTTTCACAGCTAAAGGCGAGGTTATTATATTCGACGGATTCTTAAAAGTTTATGGCGGCGGCAAAAAAGATCCAGATGTATTGCCACCGCTTAAAACCACCGATGAGCTCCGCCTGGACGAGGCCATAGCTAGAGAGAGCTTCGCAAGACCACCAGCTAGATTTAATGAAGGTAGTCTCGTAAAGAAGCTTGAAGAACTCGGTATCGGCCGTCCGAGCACCTATGCAACGATTATAGACACCGTTCAGGCGCGCGGTTACGCTGAAAAAGGGCAAGGCGAAGGCGAACCTAGAGATGTTATCCAGATGATCCTTAAAGATGGCAATGTGCAAAGAAGCGTTGATAGCGAGAAAACTGGCTCCGATAAAGGTAAGTTAGTGCCGACTCCAACTGGAAAGGTAATGAGTGACTTTTTAACGGAACATTTTGAACAGATTGTTAACTATGGTTTCACAGCTGAGGTCGAAGAACATTTCGATGACATTGCTGAGGATAAACTAGAGCGAAACAAGATGCTTGAAGAGTTCTACAAGCCATTTCATAAGCTCATTGAAGAGTCTGATGACATAGACCGCTCAAGTGTCTCTCAAGCTAGGGAAATCGGCACCGATCCAAAGAGCGGCAAGCCAATTATTGCCAGATTTGGACGATTCGGCCCTATGTTGCAATTAGGAGAGGCTGAAGATGAAGAGAAACCCCGATTTGCACCGCTACCGAAGGGGGCTAGACTGGAAACTGTGACCCTAGAGGCGGCTCTAGAAATGTTCAAGCTTCCAAGGCTCGTCGGACAAACCGAAGATGGTAAAGATATCAAGGCCAACATCGGTAGATTTGGGCCCTATGTGCAAGTCGAGAAGACTTATTTCTCTATAAAACCACACGACCCGATGACGATTTCATTAGAAGAAGCTCAGGAGATCATTCATACCATCACCGAAAAACGCAAACCCATCAAAGAATTCCAAGACGGCAAGGTGCAAATTCTCAACGGTCCATATGGTCCTTACATCAAGCAGGACAAGACTAATGCTCGTATCCCTAAAGACCGTGACCCCTCGACTATCACTGAAGATGAAGCCTTGCAGATGATTGCAGACGCCCCAAAGAAGAAGGGCAAAGGACGGTTTGCTAAAAAAACCGCCAAAAAAGCAACCAAAAAACGCAGTTCCTCTAAGAAAAAATAACCCTAGAACCCATCAGTGTACGTGTGAAACGTCTCACATTTGAGTCATTTTTACAGCATCTTTCTAGCTTTCCACAAGTTCACAAGGGGCAGAGTATATGTCGTAGTAATATTGACAGTCTATAGTCGTGCATATACGTCTAATAGCTGATAAAATAGAGTTATAAGAAACTATTTGTTGACTTATTAAAAGTTTTGTTTTAAAATACATTAAAACCGAAAGTAGGATGTGTTACATGGCTGAAGAAATTGCAGCAAAAACGCTAGAGGTGGAACGTATTGTAAACGACGTTATCGCAACGATCGAACGTGAACGTGAAAGAGAAATTATCTCTCGTCGTTACGGAATATATGACCGCAAAGAAACATTGGAGCAGATTGGTGAGTTGCTTGGTATTACACGTGAGCGAGTAAGGCAGCTAGAGAAGGCTGTGATTACAAAAATGCGCGAGTCAGCTTCAGATTTGCCGCACATAACTGAGGTCGAATCGACTATCGGCGGAATTCTTCAGAAGCGGGGCGGGGCAGCTACCATCAAGGCTCTAACAGAGGAGATACTTGGCTCTGACTCAACAAAAATCGATCATTCTCGTATCTCATTCCTAGTTAGACTAGCACCAGGTATTACACATCTCGACGAGAACGACCACTTCCACAATTCAGCCGCTATGGCCAGCAAATACAGCGAGAAGAAGCTAAAAGAGCAAGTTAAGAACGTTATCGATGCTATTAAGAAAATCGCTAAGCCAGTATCAATAAAAGAGGTTGCAGGCAGTATGGGACATCCGGAAGCTACTGAAGTCGAAGCCCTAGCCAGCTTAAGCAAGAACCTAGCAACGCTAAATGGTCGCTGGGGTCTCATGAAGTGGCCAATGGTCAACCCAAAGAACATTCGTGACAAGATTTACGTTATCCTTTACGAAAACGGTAAGCAGATGCACTTTGATGAGATCGCTAAAGCAATTTCAGATTCAGACTTCAAGCGTAAAGATGTCACAACTCAGGCGATTCACAACGAGCTTATCAAGGACAAGCGTTTCGTGCTTGTTGGACGCGGAATATACGCTCTTAAAGAGTGGGGCTATAAAAAAGGAACTGTTGCAGACGTTATCGTTGAAATATTGCAGAAAGCTGGAGAGCCTCTCCACCGCGATGAGATCGTTAAAAGAGTTCTTAAGCGCCGTTTCGTTAAAGAAACGACTATCCTACTTAATCTGCAAGGAAAAGCTCAGTTTAAGAGAACCGCTAAAGCCACCTACGCACTTGCAGACTCAGAATAAAACTCTGAAGCTCTAAATGGACCTTTCTTACGTAATCGACGATTATTATTCGAGGTCTTTTGGGACTCACGATAATAAGAAATATAATTTGCTGAACGTTTTACGAACACGAAATATTTGAATTATTAATCATTTAAAGTCGACTATGGATTACAGGTCTTTAAATAATGGCAATCGACGGGCAAGGCAGAGTAAAGCTAAAACTGAAATCCAAATATAATAGAAAACATATATTTTTTAGATGCAGAAGCTGGGTGAGAGAACAGAATCTGAACTTAAACCTTATGTCGCTCAATATAGATTTTACGACACGACATATAATGTTACAGTTGATTCAGCATACATCCTTCTACAGGGGAGTCTTAGGATAAAGAGCACTTTTTTACTAAGTTCTATGCCGTTGCTTTAATAATTGACTGCTCGTCGTTGGCTATGGCTCTACCGAGGCGTGCACCCATTGAACTATGTCGCAATGTATACATAACTTATCCACAACGATTTTCGTGAAACCTTTGCTTTTTCACGCTTTTGTTTATTAAATATACTTTCTCCCCTGTTATCCCCCTTCTACCCTTTGCAATATTTGCTTTTTGATTAATTAATATGTAAAGTATGTTTTTCTATAAAATATGAACATTATACGAACAATAAGGGGATAGCGGGTGAGTTGGGTTTCGCTATTTAATGAATACTCTACCTGCTACACGTACGTCGACGTATTTTTTTGGCTTATCTATCCTACTCTGCACTATATCTGCGATGGTTGCCACCAAAGAACCTACCTGCTCCCCTGCCTCGGCCTCGGCTGTAAATTTTGCATAATAGGCTAGGTCGTTAAACCTAACTTGCAGCTCACGGCGACGTATATCGTACAGAGTGCTCTTTACCTTTGGGCGCAACTCAGATGACCCGTCAAACTCCTGAGAAATGAGTGTTAACAGTTCAGATTCAATAGATGTTAGTAATTGGCTTCCATTTTCTAACTCAGGGGGCTCTTGCAAGCTTAGGATAGGGTAGTTGCCAGATAAGTTAGACTCCACAACTCTCCCTGCATCTGTTAAGACTAGTTCCCTGCCGCCGCCAACAACAAGTCTTGCGATAGGTTTTTGCAACGTCATAGATAATTGGAGCTCCCGCCCGGCTATCGGCAATACAGCGCTAACAGAAGCTATTTCAGGGAACTCATCCTTTAACTTTTGTTCGTATTCTTCTGACTGAAAGGTGAGTTTGGTTCTGAAAGACCAATTATCATTTAGTA
>CAYGOR010000013.1:0-19420 GCA_964351635.1 uncultured Candidatus Saccharibacteria bacterium | reverse complement strand
CCGCAGCGATAAAGGAGACATTTAAACAATGTCAAAAGTAACTATGGACGAATTGTTGGCGTCTGAAAACATCCAACAGCTGAAAACAGGTGAGACGATCGAAGGAAAGGTCATCTCTGTTAAGAAACACGAAGCGTGGATAGACTTGGGCGCCAACGGCGTTGGAGTTGTATTGCGGCGTGAAATTGGTCCTAACCAAGAGTTAGAAAAAGGCACAGAGGTTACGGTTAGCGTAATCGAGCCAGAACTAGAAGAGGGACACGCATTGCTTAGCATGAAGCGTGCCGCTAAGGACAAGGGCTGGGACGAACTACAGACAGTTTTCGAAGCCAAAGAGACTCTACAGGTTAAAGCCTACGACGCAAATCGTGGAGGCCTCCTAATTGAGCTTGAGGGCATACGAGGCTTTATGCCAGTATCACAGCTATCAGCTGATCATTACCCACGAGTATCAGGTGCCGACAAGGACGAGATTATGCAGAAACTTAGCTCATTAGTTAAGCAGACGCTTACAGTTCGCATCTTGGACATCAATCGTAAAGAGAACAAGCTAATTTTCTCTGAAAAAGAAGCCGTCAAAGACGACATGCAAGAGCGATTCGAAAAACTCACCGTTGGTGACGAAGTCGAAGGCATCATTACTGGTGTAATTGATTTCGGTGCTTTCGTTAACGTTGATGGTATCGAAGGATTGATTCACATTTCTGAAATATCTTGGGAAAGAGTAGAAGATCCAAAGAATTACGTTAAAACAGGCGAGCGTGTAAAGGCGAGAATAATCGCTATTGATAAAGACCGACTAAGCCTTAGCTTGAAGCAGATGCAAGAAGACCCTTGGCTTGGAGAAGTTAAGAAGTTCAAAAAAGGTGATGTAGTCGAGGGGCGCGTAACTCGCATAACTCCTTTCGGTGCCTTTGTGCAGCTATCACCTGCAGTTGAAGCTCTAGTTCACGTTTCTGAAATGAGTGACGATGATGGGAGCAATCCTGAAGAAGTATTTAAGGTAAACGAAACTAAAGAATTTAAAGTTCTAGAAATCGATACCGAGAATCGCAAAATCGCGCTTTCACTTAAAAAAGCCAAATAACTAAAGAAATGAAAGGGGTCGCCACATGGCTAAAGAAATCAAGATCACAGGCACTATCACCGTTGGCGATCTCGCTGAAAAACTAGACCTGCCACCAACAACTCTTATCGGAGAGCTATTTAAAAATGGCATGATGGTTACTATTAATGAGCGTATTGATGGAGACACGGCACAGATCATTATTGATGAGCTTGCGGATGTTGATGCCACAATAGTTCAGATAGAGCCTGATGACGATGCGGTTGTAAAGAGGCAGAAGTCTAGCACTGAACCAGGCGCTGTCGACCGACCACCAGTAATTGCTGTTATGGGCCATGTTGACCACGGAAAAACTAGTTTACTAGACTACATTAGACAAGAGAAAGTAGCCGACGGCGAAAGCGGTGGTATAACGCAGCACATTTCGGCTTACCAGATTGAACACGGTGACAAAAAGCGTAAACTGACATTTCTTGATACGCCAGGTCACGAGGCTTTTGCGGCACTAAGGGAGCACGGAGCTTATCTAACTGATCTTGTAGTGATAGTTATTGCTGCCGATGACGGTATCAAGCCACAAACTCTAGAGGCGATCCGTTTCGCCCGTAAAGCTGGCGTCAAGATGATAATTGCTGCCAACAAAATGGACAAAGAAGGCGCAAACCTTGATCGTCTGAAAGCGCAGTTGTCTGAAAACCAACTCATTCCTGAAGATTACGGGGGAGATGTATCTGTTATGCCTGTTTCAGCAATTACTGGAAAAGGCGTGAATGAACTAATCGACATGATCCTATTGACTACTGACCTGGAAGAACTCAAAGCAGTCCCAGACGGTCCCTCCAAAGGACTTGTTATTGAATCGCACATGGAAACAGGGAAGGGACCTCAAGCCACTGTTTTGGTCGAAAATGGCGATCTCAGTGTCGGTGACTACCTAGTGGCCGGTGACAGTTATGGTAAAGTTCGATCACTAGAAAATGCCAGTGGCAAGCGTGTTAAAAACGCTGGACCTTCAACGCCAGTTCAAGTGAGTGGCTTTAAGACTTTGCCAGATTTCGGAACTCCATTTGTAGAAGTTAATTCCGAAAAAGAAGCTCGCTTAATGGCAGAAGAAGCAGGTGACAATGCAGATGCGCGCGGTAACTTATCGGGAGCTAGTGATGTAGATTTGCTGAAAGCCATGAGCCGTAAAAGTAAGCTCCAAGAGCTAAATGTCATTGTGCGCGGTGATGCTCAAGGATCCGTTACTTCAGTTGTTGACTCGCTCAAGACCCTAAATACCGATGAGGTAGCAATAAAGGTCATCGCTTCTGGCGTCGGTTCATTTACCGAGAACGACATCTATATGGGTGCATCATCAGATGCCATTCTTTATGGTTTTCACGTATCATTGCCGTCAGGTCTCCGTCAGATTGCCTCTCGCGATAACGTAAAAGTGCGCGTTTACGAAGTCATTTATGAACTATTAGACGATGCTAAGGAAGAGCTTTCTGAGCGTCTTGCTCCAGAGGTCATCACAGAAGAACTAGGACGTCTGAAGATCCTAAAAGTATTCAAAACTACACAGAAAGACATTATCGCCGGCGGTGAAGTTACAAAAGGAACTGCAAAAGTGCCAAGCAAAGTAAAAGTCATGCGTGACGGAGAAGAACTAGCCGAAGTTGAAGCTTTCCGTCTGCAGCGTGGGCCTCAAGAAGTTAAAGAAGTACAAAAAGGCGAAGAGTGCGGAGTAAGTTTGAAGACAGAAGCGCGCCTTAACCTACAAGAGGGCGATTTACTAGAGTTCTTCACACGAGAATTGAAAGAAAGGTCATTGAAATAGTAGGATATAGTTATGTTTAAACTCGATGAAAACTTTTTAAATGAACTTGGGCTGGGCAGTTTATCGCCAGCCGATAAAAACAAGATGCTTGCTCATATCTACGAAACGCTTGAGATGCGGGTCGGTATGCGCCTAGCAGAGAGAATGAGCAATGAGCAACTAGATGAGTTCGAAGGATTCATTGGCCGCAAAGACGAGCAGGGTGCTTTGAAGTGGCTAGAGTCGAATTTCCCAAACTACAAAGACGTTGTAGCCGAAGAGTTAGAGAAGTTAAAAGGCGAAATTAAACAAGTGGCACCACAAATTGTTCAACAGGCTCAGACTGCAGCACAGAACTCTTCTCAGCCCCAACCCTCAGCTCCTTCAGCAATCCAGGGGCAGCAGGCTCCTATGCCACCTTCTTCGCCTCCGACTCAGCCGCAGGCCCCGCAGCAATCTACAGCTCCGACGCAGCCGCCGACACAGCAGCCCCCGATGAACCAGCAGCAATATCAATCACATCCAGCACAGCAACATAGCCAGCAGGCTACTCCCTACCCTCAGCAGCAGTATGCCACCGCACAGCCAACTCAAGGCCAACAACAGCCTGTCCAGCAACAATCAGCTCCACCTCAGTATCAACAGCCTGCGGTGCAACCTCAGCCACATCCGCAAACGATGCAGTCTCAGTCAGCTAGCCCTCAGCAGCAACCTGCACAGAACCAACCACTACAGCAGCAGGTTAACAATCCTAGCCTAATGCCGCAACAGGGCCAGCCTCAAGGCCAGCAACAGAGTGGACAGCAGCCTAATGCACCTCAACCACCATCACCGACTCAACCTTGGTCTCCACCAGCTAAATAAAAATGTCCATTTTCGCTGGACCCTCGACCAAGATTTTGACTTGGCAAAACCTTGGATAAAACCAACTCGCCGTTAGAAAAACATCTATTCCAAACCAAAGATAAACGCCGCGCTCCAAAACGGCTAAAGCCGCCTGCTTGAGCGCTTTTATCGTTAGAAATGGGGGTCGTTTGTCCGCCGAAACAGGGCGCTATCCAGGCCGAAGACTTCGAAGCTATTTAGGTAAAATCCTATTTTTATAACCAGCCAAGAATGCTTCAGCGGTCATTTCCTTTTTTCCAGCTGGCTTAAGTCTGAGTATTTCCAAGCTCCCAGCGCCACACACTATTTGTAGTGATTTTCCATTAATTACTATGTCAGAAGCTTTACCGCCCTTAAAGTCGTCTGATTTAGCAGCAGTTATGACGCAGTCTATATCACCAAGTTGGGTACGACTTTTTGGCCACCCAGCGAAAGCCCGAACCTCGCGCTCAATTTGACCTGAATCTTTGCGCCAGTCAATGGCTCCATCAGACTTGGTTAGCTTGCGAGTATAGGTGGCTCCTGTAGCGTTTGATTGCTCAACCGAAGTTATTGAGCCATCTACCCAACCGGGCAAAATCTCCTTTAGCATAGCGTTACTTAGGCCAATTAATTTCTCTGTAAGGGATGGAGTCGTATCTTCAGCCTCTATAGGCAATTCTGACTGGGCAAGCAAAGGGCCTTCGTCCATTGCTTCAACTAACAGCATTAAGCTTACCCCCGTAGTTTCTTTTCCTTCTAAAATAGCAAAAGAGATCGGGTCGGCACCACGTAAATCTGGAAGCAAAGAAAAGTGACTATTAACGATTCCTTTTGGGAACGAAGAGATGGTTTTTTGGCTAACTATAATGCCAAAATCAACGAGTACTGCTAACTGGCTTTCGAATTTCGATACCACTATCAGTTCGTCGAGTTCATTTTTTGTACTTACGGTGCTGACCGGAATGTCGGAAGCTAAAACCCCTCTCATCTCTTTTTCAGTAGTTGGCTTTGTTATGACTGCCTCAACTATGAACGTTTCTTGGATTAAACGTAAGCTCTCAGCGGCTACAGGCCCGCTACCCAGAAACACGATAGAGATAGATTTTTGGTCACTCATTTTCAGTTATCAATCTGACTGCTTCTTCACGTTCTTTGTCGGTAAGCTGTTCTATCTTACCGGTTGCTCCTAGTTTATGAAATTGTTCAGGATTATCCTTAATTCTGTCCACAAAAAGAATTCCATTTGTGTGGTCAATCTCGTGTTGGAATACACGAGCTAGGAATCCTTCTGCTGTGACACGTATTTCTTTACCAGCCTCATTAAGTGCTGTAACTTTTACTTTACTATAACGAGGTACTTTCCCGTATAACTCTTTAACACTCAAGCATCCTTCATACTCTTCTACAACATCTCCGTCATATTTCACTATCTTCGGGTTTATGAATATTCTAAAAGATCGATCATTTTTGTTGTCGAAATTATTACGAATTATCACAATTCTCCTGAGCACATTTATCTGCACGGCAGCTAACGCCACCCCGACTTCATGCTCTCTAGTATCTTCCCACTCTAAAGTAGCACTCTCCATATCGGCAATTATTTTTTTGATTTCATCGGTTATCATACCTACTTTCTTCGAGCGTTCTCGAAGGTTGGGGTGGGGCAACTTGATTAGAGAGCTATGTCCGCTCTTTTCTTTACTGTCCATAATTGTGGCCAGTATAGCAGGCAAACCTAAAGGAGTGTAGAGGGGTCAATATCGATTATTGCATCTCTACCAAATTTATTCAGCTGTGATAAAAGCATTTTTCTATTTTTGCTGGTTAATACTAGCTGATAGTAGTAGTGAGAGCCTCGTTTTGAATGAAAAGATGGCATAGGACCTAATATCGATACGCCAGTTATTTTTTCTTTGATGGATGTAGCCTTCATCTGAGCTTTCTTCTCACTCTTTTCTCTTATAATAATCTTACCTGCAAATACAGTTGGCGGGAATGAGTGGATTCTGCGGGATTCTAGCTCTGAATTATAAAAGGAGTGCCAGTCTTCCTTCAAAGCCTGATGAATAACGGAATTGTTCGGATCATTTGTTTGTAGGATTATATGACTGTTACCGTGACCTCTATTAACTCTTCCTGCAACTTGGGCTATTAACTGAAATTGGCGCTCGCTGCTTGTGTAATCAGGAAAATTTAGGGGTAAGTCCGCATTCACGATACCCACAGTTTCTAGCAAGGGCAGATCAAGCCCTTTTGTTAGTTGTTGAGTGCCTACGATTATGTCTACTGATCCTTGCCTTATGGCATGGTAATTACTATAGAAGGCTTCTTCTTTAGAGTTGTCGCTGTCGTATCGGCCAATTTTTGCGTCTGGGAACAATTTTTCTAAGTCATTGACAACAGACTTTACTCCCATTGAAGAGGCTTTAACTCGGCTATGACAGACCGGGCATGTTGCAGGAGGTTTTTCGCGATGGCCACATGAATGACACAGCAATTTGAAAGTGTCGTGGTGATAGGTCAGAGGCAAGTCACATCTAGGGCATTCGGCATGCCAATCAGCTTGCTCACAAGCGAGAAGTCTTGCTGTGCCTCTTCGATTAAGAAAAATAATCGATTGTTTCCCCGACTTTATGGTGTCGGAAATTTGGTCTAGCAATTTATTTGACAGAATCGGATGTCTTTTAAATAGGTCGCGGTCATTCCTGTTAATTATTTGCAACTGTGAGTCGCCAGTATTACCGAGAGCTTTGATAGGAAGATCTACTAAAGTACCTCCGTTCTTGAGGAGGAAGTAGCTTTCAGTAACAGGTGGTGTAGCGCTACCCAGAACAAGTTGCGCCTTGTGTATTCGTGCAAGTCCGCCCGCGACAAAAAGACTGTTATAGCGTAAGTCGGATTCTTGTTTGTATGAGCTGTCGTGCGCCTCATCAATAATTATTAAGCCGATATTAGTAAATGGTAGAAAGAGGGACGAGCGGGCTCCTATGATAACTAGTGGTTCTTTTGATCTTAGAACTTTAAACCAGAGTTTTGATCTTTGACTATTTGTTAGCTTAGAGTGAAAAACGATGCAGCTAAAATGCTTCTCCAGGACGTCAACTAATTGTGTTGTCAGCAGAATCTCAGGCAGCAAAAGTAGTGCAGACTTATTCTGACTAAGCGTAGAGGCTATCAAATGCGTGTATATGCGGGTCTTGCCTGAGCCGGTTATGCCACGAAGTAATGCCGAAGCATTGCCGGATTTTATCTCATCATATGATCTTTGTTGTTCTGGTGATAGCTCTAGCAAAGGCTGCTTTTCCGTAGTGTCTGCTATGAGTATTTTTTTTGGGATTTTCAGATAGTTGGGAAATAGTAGGTTAAGTGCGTCATTGTCATCTCCGCCGTAAAACTCTTTAAGCCACTTTTTAAACTCAAGGGAGAGGTAAGGAAGCTTATCGTTCTCGTGGGCATAGACTTGTTTAGTTTCAAACGCAGGCTTTTTGACTGCCCTCACTACGTAGCCAACCTTATAAGTTGACCCAAATGGGACTTGGACCACATTATGTAATTCTAGTTCTCCGTCAAAGTGATAGGTAAGATTAGCATGCTTCCACCGGGCAGGGGTCGCCAAGGCCACTTCATAGTAGTTCATGAGCGTATTATTTCATCTTAAGACTACTAATTCCTAAAATATATACCATATTTTGCTTGCATGAGTTCATATCATTAGCTATACTCGATTGCACACGTTGTTTGAATAACATCGAAAAGCTTATGTTAGATACTTTCATCACATCAAGGGTCAGGCGCAAAATCGTTGTTGTATATGCCAAATATCCCGACTTTAAAACTCACGTTCGCGGACTCGCGAAGCTTATTAAAGAAGACGCTGGTAATATTCAGCGTGAGCTAAAAAAGTTAGAAAAAGCAGGCTTTTTAATCTCTGAAAAACAGGGTAACACCAAAGTCTATTACACGAATAAGCACTATCTAATTTTTAAAGAATTACAGTCAATTGTACTTAAATCACAAAGAGCAGCCCAAAAACGACAACAGTCATAATTTGCATGCCAGAGTATCTGCTTGCACAAGAGCCTCTACTGAGGTAGAATGTTAAGTCTATGATTACAGTGAGTAAAAAAGATCCAAAGGAGCCGGTTGAGAGCCTGCTTCGACGCTTCGGCCGTAAAGTATCGCAATCAGGCGCGCTGGCAGAGGTGAAAGCAAACCAACGCTTCGAGAAGCCATTGAGCAAAACTGAACGACGAAAACAAGCCATCGTTCGCCGAGCACGCAAGGCTGAGAAGTTTAAAAAGATCAGACTTGGCCAGCGCTAGAGCGCACGGCTAAGTCCTCTTATAAGGACAAACTTAAGTCATGCTAAAAGAGACCATCAACGCTGATCTCAAAACTGCCATGTTGTCTGGTGACAAGCACCAAGCCAGCGTACTGAGAGATTTGAAAAGTGCAATTTTAAATAGAGAAGTGGCAGAAGGAAAGCGTGACGAAGGCTTAAGTGACGAAGAAATAGTATCTGTGCTTAAAAAAGAACAGAAGACGCGTCGTGAGTCGCTTCAAGTCTATAAAGATGCTGGAGAAGCCGCTCGTGCTGATGAGGAGCAATTTCAGCTAGACATCATTGAGCGATATTTGCCGGAAGAGCTAGGTGAAGAGGAAGTCCAAAAATTGGTCAAACAAGTAATAGTTGATTTAAGCGAGAGCGAGAGCTTGGGCATGAAAGACATGGGCAGAATTATCGCTAGTGTAAAAGCGTCTGCATCTAATGCTGACGGAAGTATGGTCGCCAAAATTGTTAAACAAGAGTTGCAAGGAACGCAGAAGTGATTTTATTTATGGGGGTCCCAGGAGCTGGCAAAAGCGTCCAAGGAAGACTGCTCTCCGATGAACTAGGTTATCCATGGATTTCAACAGGGGAAATACTACGCCAACACATATCTGGCGAGAAGAGACAACGGATGTTGCAGGGAGAGCTGCTGACTGACGAAGAGCTTTTTGAAGTAGTAGAGCCGGTGTTAATGGAGCACGTAAAGGATGGCGAGCTTAATGTAATACTTGATGGTTTCCCGAGAACACAAGCTCAAGCCGAATGGCTACAGAGCTTCATCGAGGATAAAGGCATAAAGATGCGCTGTATATTACGGCTGCAAGCAGACGAGAATGAAATAACTCGTAGATTAATTGCACGAGGCAGACCTGATGACACCGAAGAAGTGATCGCAAATCGTTTCGTGGAGTATGAACGAGCTACAAAACCTATTCTTAATTTTTATGAGAAGCACGGAGTACCTTCGCCAATTATCGACGGTAATGGTAGTGAAGAAGAGGTCCAGGCACGGATTAAGCAAGCTATGGAAGCTCTCTGAGGCACTAGTTTAATGCGGCCGAAGAATACCAATGAGATAGCAGCTATACGCAAGAGCGGTAAGATGTTAGCTGATGTTCTTAGGCATCTTGAAGCTGCTCTTGAGCCAGGTGTCACGGGAGTTGAGATAGATGAAATTGCACGGCAAAGACTGAAAGAATTAGGCGGGAAGCCAGCATTTCTGGGCGTACCAGGGCCTAGAGGCGTACCAGATTTCCCTGCAACAGTTTGTATATCTGTTAATGATGCTGTTGTGCATGGCATACCGGACGACAAGCCTTTTAAAAGTGGCGACTTAGTAAGCTTTGATTTTGGCGTAACATACGGCGGTATGATTACAGATGCGGCCAGAACATTTATTGTGGGTGAAGCGAAGTCTGAAGAGTCAGCTAGGCTAGTAGAAGAGACCAAACGTTCTCTAGATGCAGGCCTCAAAGTTATCAAGAATAATGCTCGTACAGGCGATATAGGGGCTGCTGTGCAGGCCGTATTGGACGAGAGTGGGTATGGAATTGTTAGAGAGTTAGTGGGCCATGGCGTTGGGCATGAGCTGCATGAAGCACCAGAGATCCCCAACTATGGCTTTAAGGGTATGGGAGATAAGCTAGTAGATGGTATGACCATAGCCGTCGAACCGATGGCAACTTTAGGAGAATGGCGAGTAGTTGTTGATCCTGATGGATGGACAATTAGAACTCGCGACGGTTCATTATCTGCTCATTTTGAAGATACTGTGCTGGTTACCTCATCAGGGTTTGAAATACTAACCAGGTAAAGCCGTGGCGGTTTATCCCGGCAAGAGCTAATATACCCAGCTGCAAAAGCTCTAGGTACTAGCTTGCTATCAGGTAAGGATAAGGGTTATACTACCGCCTATAATGCGCGAACTCGCAAATACACCACACTTTACAGGTATTGATGTCGGAACTTCAGCTGTCCGAGTAGTTGTTGGCTCGATTGATGAGCAGGGCCGACCAGAAATAATTGGATTTAGCAGCGTTGATAATAGCGGGATGCGAAGAGGCGTTGTCGCCCATGCAGAGGAAACAGCATCAGTTATTGCTGAGGCTATTCGAGATGCAGAAAGATTGTCGGGCAGGACTATCCGATCGGGCACAATTAATATAAATGGCTCACATGTTGAAGGCTTCAATTCAAAGGGAGTCATAGCGATTAGTGCTGCTAACCGTGAGATTACAGTAGAAGATCGAGCTAGGGTCGAAGAAGCTGCTGCTGTCATGAAACTGCCAGCTAATCGTGAAATTATTCAAATATTCCCCAAGGCTTATAGGCTAGATGGACAGGACAACATTAAAGACCCAGTTGGTATGCAGGGCGTTAGACTCGAGGTTGATACACATATAGTTACCGCTTCTACTCCGAACGTTCGATTGTTAGAGTCAGCAGCCGAAAAAGCAGCAATAGGAATAAAACACCGCACCGTTTCTTCGCTAGCATCAGCTGAAGCTGTCATGACGCGGCAACAGCGCGAAGCAGGGAGTGTTGTCATAGACATTGGCGCGGGTACAACAAATATAGTTATTATCGAGGACGGCGAGGTACAGCACGTTGCAGTTATACCGGTCGGTGGAATGCATGTGACAAATGACTTGGCTATAGGTTTAAAAACAGATTTGGATGTAGCTGAGAAGGTGAAAGTGGAGCACGCGTCTCTAGAAGATTCGGCTCGTTCAACAGTTTCTGTAATGATCAATAAAAAACAGCACACATTTCCAGCTGATACCGTAAGAATGGTGATCGAGGCTCGAATAGAAGAGCTTTTGGAATTAGTCGATAAAGAGCTAAAGAGAGCGGGGCGTTCACGAAAATTGCCAGGCGGAGCAATTTTTACCGGGGGCAGCAGTCAGATTAAAGGAATTGCTGATTTTGCAAAAGAACAACTAGAGCTGCCAGCCCGCGTTGGTCAGGTTCAAGAAGTAGGCGGTCTAGCTGATACTGCCGCCGACATGCGCTTTGCAACACCTATCGGCCTTATGCTTCTCGACATGCTTTTGGATGGACAGGGTTCTGCAGGACATGCTGCTGGAGACTATGTTGGAGTTGTAGATAATATAACTTCTCTGTTCAAACGTCTGAAAAAACGTTCAAAATAGTTATTTATCAACAAAGTCTCTCTTATCCTGTTGGAGAAAAATGCTCTAGTCCTATATACTAATTTCAAGAAAAGACGAGGAAAGAGGGAAGATCCATGCCACAAGTTGCACCTGCAATCGAGACATTTGCCCGAATTAAAGTAGTAGGCGTTGGCGGCGCAGGCGGCGCAGCAATCAATCGAATGGTTGAAGCTGGTGTCGACGGAGTTGAATTTATTGCTGTCAATACAGACGCTCAAGCTTTGCATCACTCAAAGGCATCAACCAAAATACATATTGGAAAAGATACTACCCGTGGGCTGGGAGCCGGCGCTGATCCGACGGTGGGAGAAAAAGCTGCCAAGGAGTCAACAGACGACATAAAAGCAGCTCTGGAGGGCGCCGACATGGTGTTCGTAACTATTGGTGCGGGTGGAGGCACTGGAAGCGGCGCTGGTCATATCGTCGCAAGAATAGCTAAACAATCAGGCTCTCTCGTAGTTGGGTTTGCAACAAGGCCGTTTGCTTTTGAAGGACAAAAGCGCAAGGCAAACGCAGAATCTGCAATTGCAGAGTTGAGTCAGCACGTCGACACACTTATAACAGTGCCGAATGACCGCTTGCTTCAAACAATTGACCGCAAAACACCACTACTGGAAGCGTTTAAAGTTGCCGACGATGTGCTAAGGCAGGGTGTACAAGGCATATCTGATCTAATCACAGTACATGGACTTATAAACCTAGATTTCGCAGACGTTAAGGCTGTTATGAGCGATGCCGGAAGTGCCTTAATGGGAATTGGTAGAGCGAGCGGTGAGAATCGGGCAATCGAAGCAGCTAAGCAGGCGATTGAGTCCCCACTACTCGAAGTCTCTATCGATGGTGCGCGCGGCGTTCTGTTTAATGTTATCGGCGGCAAAGACATGGCTATGCATGAGATTAATGCCGCAGCTGAGACCATAACTGCCGCAGCTGATCCGAGTGCAAATATTATATTCGGGGCGACTATTAATGACGATATTGAAGGTGAGATTATAGTTACTGTGGTAGCAACAGGTTTTGATGCCTCTTACTTCTCAAGGACTGGCACGGCTTCTGCTGGGCAGCCTCTTACCCAACAAGAAGACGCAGCAATTCAGGATGTTGATATGGACCTCGAAAAAGATGCTGGTAGCATGACACCCAAGGAAACACTGGGTGATCTTAGTGACCGAGATGAGGATACAAAACCTAGCATTTGGTCAATGGAAGGTGAAAACGAATCATCCGATAACGACAGCAGCAATGATTCCGACAATGAAGACAAAAGTGATGAAAACAAAGAAGGCACATCCCAGGAAGACAAAGATGAACTAGAGAAACCGTCATTTCTACGCCGATTTAAAAAGAAAAACAAAGAAAACAAAGCCCCAACAGATGAAGATAGCGATAAATAACGTAAATAAAGCAACAAAAAAGCGGTTGAACCACACTATGTATAGCGCTACTATGTTTGTGTGAGCACTATATGTAGCACCTTATACAACGAGAGCAAATAGGTAGATAATTATGCGCTGTAATCAATGTCATGTGTCGGATACGAAAGTAATAGAGTCTCGCGACGTATCTGATGGAGATGCAATTCGACGTCGAAGGCAATGTTTGAAGTGTCATAATCGCTTTACCACCTATGAACGTATCGAAAAACCACAGCTAGTTATTGTAAAGAATGACGGAAGCCGTCAGCTTTACAGTAGGAGCAAACTCCAGGCAGGCCTGTATAGGGCAGCCGAGAAAACTTCTATCACCAGTGTGCAAGTCGAAAAACTTGTCGCAGAGGTCGAGCGGGCACTATACGAGTGTGGTGAAATCGAGGTTCCATCAAGCCGAATAGGCGACGAGGTAATGAAGCGGCTCATAGATATCGACGAGGTAGCATATGTGAGGTTTGCTAGTGTTTACAGGCGCTTCAAAGACATAGATAGCTTCGAAAAAGAGCTCTCAAAAATGAAACTTAAAAAATCAATTAGAAAATAAATTGAATACAGATGTTGGTTGCCGCGGGGTGACTGTCTAAATGGCAGAACTTCGCTCAGCGGGAGCTCGCATCAATAGAGAGCAAAAGGTGATGTAACTATAAAATAACGGTCCTGAGAGCGCCGTATAGCTTAGTCTCACCAAAATCAAAAAATAATAACCTAACCAATACATAAACCACAAGCAAGAGTAGAGGGGATAAAATATGTCACAAGCAACATCACTGGGCTTTTCAAGAAAGTTCACAAAAGAAGAAGGTCAAGGTTACGACCAACTCAACTGGACTAAAAAAGATGCCGTTATAAGTAATCCAATGACAGGTGAAAAGGTTTTTGAGCAGCTGGGAGTAGAATTTCCTGAGGGCTGGTCTTTAAACGCTGTTAATATTGTTGCTCAAAAGTACTTTACAGGCACGCCTGGTAGTGATGACCGCGAAGGATCTTTAAAGACCCTGATTAATCGTGTGGTTGATACTATTACACGCGCTGGAGTTCAGGAAGGTTATTTTGAAACTGAGCAAGAGTCAGAAACTTTTAGAGAAGAACTTAAATTCGTCCTCGCTTCCCAGCGTGCATCATTTAACTCACCAGTCTGGTTTAACATCGGTGCTGCAGAGCGCGCTCAGCAAGCTAGTGCCTGCTTTATCCTTGGGGTCGAAGACACTATGGGTTCAATTTTGAACTGGTACACAGAAGAAGGAATGATCTTTAAAGGTGGTTCTGGCTCTGGAGTTAACTTAAGTCCAATCCGTTCTTCTGCAGAAAAACTTGGTAAGAGCGCAGGAACTGCCTCAGGGCCATTAAGCTTTATGCGTGGTGCAGATGCCTCTGCTGGAGCAATTAAAAGTGGCGGTAAGACTCGCCGCGCGGCTAAGATGGTAATACTAAATGTTGATCACCCAGACGTCGAAGAGTTCATCTGGTGTAAGGCTATTGAAGAGCGCAAGGCTAGAGTTCTAGAAGAAGCAGGCTTTGATATGACTCTCGATGGTAAGGACATATTTTCCGTCCAGTATCAGAATGCAAATAACTCAGTAAGAGTGTCTGATGAATTCATGCAGGCAGTCGAGAATGATGATGTTTGGGAGCTGCGCGGCGTAACTGACAGTAAGACAGTCAAAAAGACTAAAGCTCGCGACATATGGCGTCAAATCGCTGAAGCTGCGTGGGAGTGTGCGGATCCAGGATTGCAGTTCGATACTACAATTAACGATTGGCACACAACACCGAATGCCGGCAGGATTAACGGTTCCAACCCTTGTTCAGAGTACATGCACCTTGATAATTCAGCCTGTAATCTAGCAAGTATTAACCTCCTAAAATTCTTGGGTGATGATGGCAGATTTGACGTTGATTCATTCAAGCACACAGTTGAACTTGTGTTCACTGGTCAAGAGATACTTGTCGGATACTCAGACTACCCAACCAAGAGCATTGGAAAGAACGCACGAGCATACCGTGAGCTCGGTATAGGCTATGCCAACCTAGGAGCTCTTTTGATGGCCCAAGGCTTGCCTTATGACTCAGCAGAGGGCAGAGCTCAGGCTGCAGCGATTACATCGCTTCTAACGGGCCACTCGTACGCTACGAGTGCAAAGATTGCTCAGCGTGTTGGTCCATTTGCTGGCTTTGCAAAGGATAAGGACGGAGTCCTAAGAGTCCTTGATAAACATCGACAGGCTGTTAAGGATATTGACGCTTCTCTCGTTTCAGAAGAGGTGCTCAGTGCAGCAGCCCAATCATGGGACGAAGCTAATGAACTTGGTCAGCGTCATGGTGTCCGTAACTCACAGGCATCAGTATTGGCACCAACTGGCACTATTGGCCTTATGATGGACTGTGACACGACAGGCATAGAACCTGACCTAGGGCTTGTAAAGGTTAAAAAATTGGTCGGAGGCGGTACCATGAGTATTGTTAACCAGACCGTACCTAGAGCCCTGAAGGCACTTGGCTATAACGACAGCCAGGTTGACGACATTGTTCAGTATATTGATACAGAGAAGTCGATTATTGGTGCACCACACCTTAATAAGGACCACTTGAACGTTTTTGCTTGTTCAATGGGTGATAACTCAATCCATTACGAAGGTCATGTTCGAATGATGGGCGCTGTTCAGCCATTTCTATCTGGCGCTATAAGCAAGACTGTAAACATGCCAGAAGAAGCAACTGTTGAAGAGATTGAAGAGCTTCACATGCTTTCTTGGAAGCTCGGACTTAAGGCAGTCGCCATATATCGTGACAACTGTAAAGTAGCACAGCCACTATCGATGGCTAAGAAAGAAGGCGCAGAGGAAAAAGCAGAGGCTCAACTCAGTGCTCATGAAGCTTCATCTGTTGAGGCGACAGTTCAAGCTATTAACCAAGCAATTGCACCGAGCGGTGTCCATCAGCCATTGCCGAAAATACGTAACTCGAAAACGTTCTCATTCACGGTTGCTGATTGCCACGGCTATTTGACTGTGGGCGAGTATGAAGATGGCCGTCCTGGGGAACTATTCATGAACGTAGCGAAAATGGGCTCGACACTTTCAGGACTTATGGAATCATTCGGTCGAGCAGTAAGCTTCGGTCTGCAACATGGCGTTCCACTCAAAGTGTATGTCAAAGGTATGACAAGTACATCGTTCGCTCCAGCGGGGATTACGGATGATCCAGACGTAAGAACAGCCACTTCACTTCTAGATTACGTGTTTAGGCGGCTGGCTAAGACATATCTTAGTTTTGACGATCAGCTAGAACTGGGCCTAGCATCTTACGATGATATGGACTCAGAGCAAACAAGTTTTGTGATGGCACCAAGTCCGGTTACGATTCAACAGAACACTACTGAGTCAACGGCCCCGGCACAAGCAGCTTCTTCCATATCGTCAGAGAAGAAGAAGGTAGCAGGCAAGGATGATAAGGCCCCAATGTGCTATAGCTGCGGTAATCAGACACAGCGCAGTGGTAGCTGTTATGTCTGTACCACCTGCGGAAGTACGACAGGCTGTAGCTAACGCATATGAGAGGAGATGACTCCTCCTCTCATCGCTCGGGGCGCCGGAATAAATCCGCCGCTCCGGCTGCTCACCTCTCACTTGATCAAAATACAACACCACTGTAACTGTGAGGTAGCTTTGTAGCTATCTCTTGCTCTAGTGAAACCCTTTCTTGTGGCTGAGAAAAGTCACGAATCAAGCGGCAACCTAAACCGCCTCACAAGTAATTAAAGAAATTGTGAGGCGGCGCTTGCGTCTTGCCGCGCGTGGCTTTTCCAGTTGCTAGACAAGGCGTTTTGCTAGTGGCGAGCGGGGCTTTTGCCTACTTTTGCACCTGCAGGTAAAAGTAGGTCTTGGGTGCGGGACGAAGTCGCCCGCCAAAAGTTTATAGCCGGAACCAAAAATGTTACACTTATGGTTAATGAAGCTGACTATTTTGTATAAAGAACGGGGTGAGCATGCCAGGGAGGTTGCTACTTTTGTAGAGATGATGAGACGCATGCACCCCGACAAGGTAGCCGAACTAGTTGATGTTGAAACTAGGGATGGCGCAGCCATGGCTTCTTTGTATGACATCATGCAATACCCCGCTGTGATGATTACTGCATACGATGGCAGCGTCCACTTCTTAAAGCAGGGGCTACCTATGCCACAAGTTGGAGAAGTGGCTGGTCAGTTGCACACTCAAGCTTTCTCGGTGTAGAATGTAAGCAATTGCAGTTGAGTGGTTATCACCCACGATGCAGGGAGAAGAACATTTTGTCATCCGATGGATGATTAAATAATTAGAACTCCTCGTGAATCCGCGTAAGAGATGAATAGAGTGAAAAGATGAGATGGTACCGTCGACAATAAACTCGACTCTCAGCTACAGAGATGTAGCTTTTTTAATTTCAAACAGAGGTGATAATAATGGGAAAACAATTCAAATCTGGAACGCGTAGGCGAGCTAAAGAGTATGAAGCGGATCTGGTTAAAGTATGGAAGAAGAATAAAGTTTTCGAGCGCAGCGTTAACGAACGTTCTGAAGATAATAAATATGTATTCTATGATGGACCTCCGTTTATTACAGGAGAACCGCATCATGGGACTCTGCTTAGCTCGGTAGTAAAAGATGTGGTGCCTAGGTTTTGGACAATGCAGGGTAAAAGGGTGGAACGCATCTGGGGCTGGGATTGTCATGGTCTGCCAGCCGAGGTATTTACAGAAAAGAAGCTCGGGATAAAAGATAAACGAGATATCGGTGACAAGATTTCTCTAGAAGAATACATCACGACCTGCAGAGACAATATGGTGCAGACTGGTGATTTATGGGAAAACACGATTGACCGTATCGGCCGCTGGGTAGAATTCAAAGGCGCCTATAAAACCATGGATAAAGAATACATGGAGAGTGTCTGGTGGGCCTTCAAAAAGCTACACGAAAAAGACAAGATATATGAAGGTGAAAAAGTCCTCATGTACTGCACGCGGGACGCTACTCCAGTATCAAAAGCTGAGATCGCAATGGATAATTCTTACCAGGAAGATACCGATCCTAGCGTCTATGCAAAGTTTAAAATTAATTTCGACAACGGCAAATTAACAGATGATAATTCTAACAACAGCAATAAAAATTCCTTTGTTGTCGCTTGGACAACAACACCCTGGACATTGCCATCAAATACCGCAATTGCTGTAAATAAGTCTATAACCTACGTTGAGCTCGAATACGAAAATGAACGCCTTATCATGGCGGAAAAGCTTCACGACAAAGTCATGACTGATGAGAAACACGTAGCCCTAGATTATAAGGTTATACGTTCATTTTCTGGCGAAGAATTAGTAGGTATGAGCTATGAACATCCGTTAGGACTTGAACTCGAGGATGATAATGCTTTCAAAATCTGGCATGCTGACTTTGTTACAGATGAAGATGGCACAGGTATAGCACACGAATCACCTGCCTACGGTGAAGAAGATTACCAGTTGGCAAGAGAAAATAATATACCGTGGGTTATGAGCACTGATGAGGACGGATTCTTCACGCTTGGCCGCTGGAAGGGTCAGAACGGCTGGGAAGTAAACAAACAGATAGCTAAAGAGTTAAAAGCTGAAGGGGTAGTTCTCAAAATTGACTACATAACCCATCAGTACCCGCACTGTTGGCGCTGTGGCACCAAGCTAATGTACCGCGCCGTTCCAAGTTGGTTTATGGATATAGACGGTCAAAAGAAGGAAATGCTTGAAGCTAACGGCGATATCAATTGGCATCCTGACCACATAAAGCACGGTAGGTTCGAGAAAACTGTTCAGTCAGCTCCAGACTGGAACCTAAGTCGTAACAGATACTGGGCGACCCCTCTGCCAGTTTGGAAAGGTAAAGATGCAGATGGCAAGGTGATGACCAAGGTTGTCGGCAGCTATGAAGAGTTAAAGGAGCTCAGTGGCAAGGAGCTTGATGACTATCATCGTCCTTGGGTCGATGATATTAAGTTTGAAATAGAAGGCGTGACCTACACTCGAGTACCAGAGGTTATGGACTGCTGGTTTGAGTCAGGCAGCATGCCCTTTGCTCAGTTCCATTACCCTTTCGAGAATGTAAAACACTTTGAAGAACGCTTTCCAGCTGACTTCATTGTTGAGTATGTACCGCAGGTTCGGGCGTGGTTTTATGTCATGCACGCCATTAGTGTTGGCCTCTTTGGTGATAAAGCCTACAGAAACGTTATGGTGCACGGCACAGTAGCTGGTAATGATGGCCGTAAGATGAGCAAAAGTTTTGGTAATTATACCAATCCAAATGAGCTAATGGACACTTATAGCGCTGACTCTTTACGTTTCCTATTCCTTAGCTCATCGCTAATGAATGGTGAAGACTTTAGTCTTATCGACAAAGACGTAGGCGATATTGCCCGTAAATTATCAATGATATGGAATGTTTTTGACTTCTTTACGACGTATGCAGAAGTTGATGGCTGGGAGTGGGATGGGAACCTTCAGGATCACTCAGGTGAATGCGAAAACATACTGGATACATGGATTATTTCCAAAGTACATAAGCTAATAAATGATGTCGAAATTGCAATGAAAGAGTATAATCTACAGAGTGCAACTAGATATATTCTACCTTTTGTAGATGAGCTTAGTAATTGGTATGTTCGTAGATCTAGAAAGCGTTTTTGGAAGTCGGATGATGACAAAGATAAGGAATTAGCCTATAAAACCTTGCACTACGTGCTTGTTC
>CAYGOR010000012.1:4819-20040 GCA_964351635.1 uncultured Candidatus Saccharibacteria bacterium | reverse complement strand
CAGAAAACATCAGCTTTGGTAACGCTACTACTAACCCTAGCTATAGCTTCTTGGGCTCCGGAGGACTAACCGTGTCAGGTCTAACCACATTCAATGGTGACTTAAGAATCTCCGATGGCTCTTCCAACTACGCAACCATAGACGTAGAAGCCTTAGCAGGAGACTACACTATATCTATACCTACTATCACTAGTAATGATACGTTTTGTTTAGTCGGTGCCGGTAACTGTAACTCCAGTGACGAAACCCTAACAGTTGCCGCCGTTGATTCTTCTGCTCAAGAAAAGGCTGCTGCAGATTATGTAGCCGACGGAACAGATGATCATCTAACCATAAATACTGCGATAGCTGCTGTTGACGCGAACGGTGGTGGACAGGTACTTCTGCTTCCAGGGACATTTACTGTCGATGGATCAATAGAAGTAGAGAGTAATGTTACGCTAGCAGGCTCTGGCAGTAAGGCGTCTACCATAATTGCTGAGGCGGGTGTGTTAGGTGCGCAGTACGACATGATAGAGAACGCTAACCCAGGCAGTGGCGATAGCGGTATCATAATTCGTGACCTTAATTTAAACGGAAATAAGGATAATATTACTGGCTCTGATGTAGAGGGTATTATTATGGAAGACGTGGGTTCTGGATCGGCAAATACGTCAGTTAAAGGATTTATTATTGAGAATGTCACGATTGAAGATGTGGCTGGTAATGGAATAGACGTTGATACATCATTTAATAGTATTATTCGGGGCGTAGATGTCGTAGACGTTGGAAATGCAAGATCTCTAAGATTGCTAGATTCTGACCGAATAACAGTTGAAGGAAGCTCATTTGTTGGCGGAGATACTGCTAGTACCGGTATAGAAATAAATAACTCCGACAGTAACGTAATTAGTGGCAACAGAATGGACTACAACACCTCGCACGGAATTTGGATGCGCAATACATCAAGAGAAAACATTATTGATGGCAACACGATAACCAACAGTGCAGAGGGTATAAATCTAGTAACAACAGTTCAATACAACGTGATCAGCAATAACTTCATTGCCTATAACTCGACAGAAGCTATACATTTGCAAAACACTGCTCACCATAACTTAATTACCGGCAACAACATATATTCAAACGACTCAAGTGGTACAGGCTCGCATATTTATTTGGACGGCATAGGAAGTGATAATGCCATAACAAACAATATTATCCGTGAAAGCTCTGACGATGGAAGTACATCAATTACTGTCGGTGCCAGCCAAACAGGCACATATTTGGCAGATAATGTTTTAACCAATGTTGGTGCGGTTGCAGACAGTGGTACAGGTACTACATTCTCCAGCCAAATGGATGACTCAGGGAATATTTCTCTGCAGGCGAGTGGCACAGCTGACATTAATATATCCTCAGATGTGAATATTGGTACAACATCAAATGATGCTAAACTAACTGTTCGTCACACTTCTGGTACTCAGACGGCACTATCGTTACAGGTTCGGGCTGATCAAGACTCAAGCACTGACTTATTCGTTGCAAAGGATGTTGGTGGCCAGAAGCGAACTTGGATAAATGAGAAGGGTGAGCTCCGCACAAGAGCTGCAGCAGATAATTCGGTTGCATTTAGAGTCAAGACGAATAGTCTATTATCGCAGACAGGGCATCTACTGCAATTAACAGATAGCTCAAATGGCGTATTAACCTATTTCGATGCAGATGGACGTTTAGGAATTGGCTATGCACCAGCTTCAAATACAACCGACGCGGAAGCTGGACTTGTTGTAGAGCCATTATCAAATTCGGAGGTTGGTATACTGGTTCGGGCAAATGGTGCTGGTCAAACTGGAAAACTAACAGAATGGGCTGACAGCAGTGGCGATGTGCAGGCGTCGGTAGATCACTTAGGTAGGTTTGCAATAGGTTCTCCACTTGCACTGCAAAACAATGTAAAAATGCAGATAACAGACGGTGGCGATTCTTTTCCTTCTATAGAGAACGCCACAAGGCTGTTGATAGTAAATAGCTCTAGTACCGTAGATAATGCTGGGTTGAGTGTCGTTAGTGGAGTTTCGGGCACAAGTCGGCTGAGTTTTGGAGACTCAGATGAAGAGGATTCAGGTGGCCTAACCTACTCAAATAGCACTAATACCTTAGCCTTTAACGTGAATGGCACCGCCAACGTTGTCATGACACTTTCTGGCACTGGTGCAGACGTGGATGGAACATTAACAGTAAGCGGAAATGCATATTTCGAAGAGAACGTCATTATAGGTGATGGAGGCGCGGCGGCAGAGTATTTAATTCTTGATAGTAATGTAACCGATGAAACAGGGTCAGTAAATGGTTCGATGTACTACGATACAACTCTGAATAAAATTCGTTGTTACCAGAATGGAGAATGGGTTGACTGCGTAAGTGCCGGAAACGATAAGCAAGTAACATTGATTCCAGAATTTGAGGGTGTGATATTCTCTGGAAGTGGTATCGGATATCTAGATGCTAGCGCTTGCGGCAATGAAAATGACATTAGCCTAAACATATCAATTTGTTCAGCTGGCGAACATCACAGTTACTACGAGTGGACTTCGAACGAAGGATCCGACCAGAGCTACAGTATTTATGCCAAGTACCAAATACCTAGTGATTTTGAAGAATTTACTGACGATAACACAATAAAATTGTTCGGTAGAAGGACATCAGCTCAGGCAGATGTTAGTTACACATTATTCGAGGCTGATGGAACACGGTGCGGATCATCGACAACTGTTACAAGCAGTAATAATACTTGGCAAGAAGTGTCGCTGACTGGCAGTGAAACGGCATGTAATATTAACGCAGGTGATATCGTGACGTTCCAGATAAATGTTACTGCCCATAGCGGCAGCATTGCTAGAGTTGGTGAACTAAGCTTTAGTTATAAATCTGCATACTAATCGTGCTTAAGGTAAAATGAACTCAGAATGATCCAAGACAAAGAAAAAATAAGTTATAGCAATACGACTCGCCAGGTGGGTTCGGTGGCTTTAGAATTGTCTCAAAAATCGGCCAAGAAGTTTACGAAACTACATAGGGTGGGTCTGATATCTGCGGGCGTGATGATTATGGTTGTATCACTCCTGATTCAAAACCTAGGGCCTTTAATAGCTAATGATATTTATGACTTGGCCCCTGAGACATTAAGACTAACCGGCGAAGTAAGGGAAGATGCTGCCCAAAATCTGAAAATTAATGCCCAACAAACAGCATATGAATTTGCCTTACCTGAAAAAGAGGTTTCCAGCTCGGAAAGTTCAGGAAGGGTCGAAGATGCTTACAGTGCAAATTTTAGTGTTCAAGCCAATGAAGGCGTAAGCATCACAGATAAATCCACAAAAGTCACAGTTAAGCTCACGCCGAAGTTTAATGTTTCCCCTGGTAAGAAAGTCGCAGGTAATCAAATTGTTTATCCGTTTGGCAAAAACCAACTGGTCTATAGCCTAAAGTATGATGGCGTTAAGGAAGACATAATAGTCCCTGAGTATATAGAATCTAATCTGACATATGACTTTGAACTTGCTCTGCCATCAGGGGTTGAAGCAAAGCTAGAATCTAATGGTGAAATAGGTATATATACGGCCGAGAGCCTACTTTATGGTGAAGTTAGTTATGGTAGCGACGAGGACCGCGAATTAGTCGAAAAAGCCAAAGCTCGAGGAGAAAAAAATAATAGAATCGCAATAATACCTGCTCCAATAGTAAAAGATTCTACCGGTAAAGAATATACAGATAAGTCTAGGTTTATCCTTAGTGAAGCAGAAGTTGTAAGTACAGATGTCAGTAACGAAGTACCGGCAGAATTACAGCAAAAAGTCTCTCAAGACAATAAGTCAACAATCCATACTCTGACGATTGAAAGTCACTCCTTGGATGATCTGCAATACCCTATATCAATAGACCCAACCTATAGAGTCACCTCAGCAGCTGATTTCGCAGATATCACTTTTGATGGGGGCGTGGAAATCGATAACTCAAATGGCTTAATAAGGAGAGGCTCGTCTACCGGCGGCACAATCGCGAGCTGGAGCTCAACTACAAATCTGCCCACGGATATGCTCGCTTTTTCAGCGGTTGCCTACAATAGTTATATCTATCTGATAGGTGGTGATAGGTCTGGTGGTGGTGCGGGGACTGGTTCCGATGTAGTAAATTATGCAAAAATTAATACCAATGGGACTTTCGCTGCCAATTCAGGGTGTGGAACGACATGGTGCACAACATCTTCCCTAAATACGGGAAGGCGCACATTAAGCGGCTTTGCGCACAATGGTTATCTGTATGCGCTCGGCGGTAACACCTCTGGCGCTACCTATATCAACACTGTTGAATATGCGAAAATAAATGCAAATGGAACTCTAGGATCATGGGCTTTTACATCTAATATGCTTTCTGATCGAAGCGGCGCTGCGGCAACCGCCGTTGACAACTATATCTATTTACTAGGAGGAAATAATAGTTCTTTTGCAGCAGGGACAGACAATTCAGAATATGCCAGGCTTGATGCTAACGGTGCTATTGCTAGTGATTCCGGGTGCGGTAGTTCATGGTGCACTAATGGAGCTCTGCCGACACGGCGAGTCTATCATGGGGTCAAAGCGTACGATAATTGGATATATTTAGTCGGCGGCAGATGGGGCTCAACCCTATATGACACGAGCTATTTCGCGCATATAAATGGTGACGGTACTTTGGGTAGTTGGACCCAAACTACGTCGATGAATTCTAATAGATATGGTCAAGGGCTGGAGATATGGAACGGTTATATGTATGCAACGGGGGGCTGCTCAACTTATGCAGGTTCAGGTGAGTGTCAGGCTGGCTTTTTCTTAAATACAACTGAGTACACTCCCATACTAGCCAATGGTAGTTTAGGCACATGGCGCAGTACGGATAGCTTCACCACAGGCTCTTTAAATCATGGTTCGTCAATTTGGAATGGTTACATATATGTTCTAGGAGGCTGCATAAGCGGTATATGTCAGTACACTAACCGCTCTCAAATAGCTTCTATTGATAGCGCTGGTGCACTTCATGACGGGTCTTGGGATACGACAACAGGGTTTACAACCGGCAGACGCTACCCGACGGTAGAGGTACATAACGGATGCATGTATGTGATTGCGGGATGGGATAGCTCAGGTGGTGGCTATCTAGATACGGTGCAATACGCTACAATTAATACTGATGGAACCGTCGGCTCCTGGACTACAAGTGGGAATACTTTGGCGACTGCCAGGCGCAACCACCAGAGCGTAATTTACGGCGGGTATTTGTATGTGGCAGGTGGCTGGACAGGTGCTGTTGAACTAGATGATGTAGAGTATGCACCAATAAATGCCGACTGTAGTATTGGTGCTTTCACGACAGATACGGATTTACTACTCGATGCACGACAAAGCTTCGGTCTTGCAGCTTATAATGGTTATTTATATTCAACCGGAGGTAATTCTTCATCAGGTGATGAAGTTGCATACTCAGCAATTAACAGCGCTGATGGATCAATAGGTACTTGGAGCATAGCTGGTAGCTACACAGATCTGCAATTCGGTATTGGAGCGCTACATATTCACAACGGATACATGTATTTGGTCGGTGGTAGAAATGGCGCAGGCGATACATATTATGGGGTCAGATATGCTGCCATAGAATCTGATGGTACTTTGCCATCACCAGGTGGCTGGAACACAGCGACTCCATTTACGACAGGGCGAACAAACTTCTCGTCCGTAATTCATAACGGCTACATGTATATCATGGGCGGTGAAGACTCTGGCAGCACAGCGCTGGACGACGTACAATTGGCGCCCATTAACGCCGATGGCTCTATTGGCACATGGAGCTACACAGTAGATTTAAATGACACGAGAACTCTATTTGATGCGGTCTCTCATGGAGGTTATTTGTATGTAGTCGGAGGCACAGACGGCGCTACCAATAACAGCAACACAGTAAGTTACAAAGCCATAAATAACGGTGGTAGTGGAGGTCCAGTTACATTTAGCAGTGGATCACTATACGCAACTGGCCGCAAGAATCATACTGCCGTGGCACACGATGGCTATATATATGTGCTGGGAGGTTGCATTACGGCAACGGTTTGCACAACGGCTACAAATAACATTAGCTTTGCAGCGCTAAATAGCGATGGGTCTGTGGGATCATGGTCTGACGTTACTACAAACTTTACTTCTGCCCGCCGAGATCATCATGCATGGGTTTTGAACGGAAGGATGTATATTGCAGGAGGCAGAGACGCAGGGGGGTCTTCTTTGACCGATATACAGTACGCGGATATAGGAGCCAGTGGCGACATTAGTGGATCTTGGACAACTGATGGAACATCATTCCCTAATACTGGGTATGGACCTGGAGTAACACTAAATGAAAACGTTCTGTATGTGTTGGGTGGGACAAATAGTGGCGGTGACGACAGTTGGTATGCGGAAATCGATTATGATTCTGGTGATGTTGGGAGTTTTACGTCAACTACGATTTTACCAGAGGGCAGGCTCAGGGCCTGGACGATTGTTTACAAAGGATACATCTATGCAATCGGAGGGTATGATGGTAGCGATTATCTTCACAGCGTTTTGTACGCTCCGCTTAACCCTGACAACACCATAGGTACCTGGCAAATAGCAAGTTCACAGCTGAATGAAGCTATGGGCTACTTGACCTCAGGCTCAGTTTTCGCCCTAAACGGCTATATTTATATAGCGGGTGGGGGAAACGCTAGTCCTCACGGCTCAATCGATTACGCAGCCATTGGTTCGGGCGGCGATTTAGGTGACTGGCAGCGAGGGAATTCAACCGGTTTAACCAGTCACGGTGATTTTGCTGTAGCGCAATACGATGGAATTATGTATACGACTGGCGGTCAATATTCTGGCTTTGATCCGTCGAGATCATCTAGGTATGCTGTGTTGCAAAGCATTCCTAGAGTAGGTAGTTTTAGCAAGGCCTATGATTTTGAAAACGGAGTCAGACCAGAGAAAGTCGTTACTAATGGTGTAAAACAAACAGATGCGGAGTTAGGGTTTAAATACAGTACCAACGAAGATTGCGATGATTCGATTTATGGCAATACTCAATCGTCTTCAGACATAGGCGTCGGAGCGTCAAATGCGGCTAACATAGATATCGGAAGTGATACTTTGGTGAGATGTATGCAGATTCGTTATACGATTGACGACAGCAAAAGCAGTGTGTTTCCAGATACAGACAACGAGAGTAGTATATATAATTTCGATGCTTTCTTTATATCTAATCCAGGCTCCAGGCTTCGAGGAGGTAGAAGCTTTACTAATGGTGTAGACAGAGGGCTAACTGCTAATCCAGAAAAACTTGGAGCAAAGTTACTCACTAGTGGCTTAACTGATTCTAACCTAACTTCTTATACGACCAATTTAGTCGCGCCAAATGAGGACAGAGTACTACTCCTAGGTGTAGTTTACGCTCTGAGCGGCTCAAGTAACCCACCACCACCGAGCTCAGTCACTGGTCTTGGCCTTACATGGGTGCTCATAGCTTCCGAGAGCGAAAGCACAAGCTCGACTGCACGCGAGGTTGCCGTATACCGAGCTCAGACATCTAGTAGCCCACCTACACCAGGATCAATAAGTATCAACTTTGCAAGTACTCAAACCATGGTAGGTTGGTCGCTTGAAGAATTCTCAGGTGTGGCGCTGGGTAACAACGGCGCTGATGCAGTAGGTACAATCGACACCGACTCGACTAACAGTACTACCATTAATCTTGACCTAGGCCATAATGTCGCAAATTCTTTCACGATAGTGTTTTGGAATACAAACGTACCGAGCAACCCTACCACGGGTCCGGGTTCAGTACATGACTTGAAAGAAACAGTTAATGCACCGTCAACATTGTGGGAGACTCGCTACTCCAGTACAGGCGAACGTGAATGGATGCTTGAGGATGGCGGAACTACAAGAAAAGCCGCCGTAGGTGTTCGATTAATACCCTAATAGGTATCAATAATCTAACTTAGGAACTCCCTTTAAAAGTAGGCTTTCAATTAAAGGAGTGAAAAGTCACTGCCGCGGTAAGTTTAGTGAAGTGCTATTCAAGACCAAGTTTGCGCAACTTAAGAATAGGGACTAAAATACGTTAAGCATAAGTTGATTACATGAAAACAAGAGAAAATATAGCCACAGAACGTTCTATAAAATACAGATTAGTATTAACTATTATTGTTTTGTCGGTAGCTTGCTTTGGCATCTACGGCGTAAGTGCTGCACTCAACAGAGGTGTTAGTCTTGAGACGGAGGAAAGTGCGTTTTCTAATGAGTGTGTAAGCGTCGTTGAGGATGTTTCTGCTTCCGCAGGTGGGGCGATAGAATTTGACTGTCCACCAGTTTCGGAGGAGGAATTTATTCACCCTGGAGTTGTATACACTCAGTCAGAAATCGATTCCTGGTCTACCAGTTCGCCCGAATATAATCGACTTGCAGGAACATGTGCTGGCACTATCACTGCACCTTCCTCTGGAAGTTGCGCTACTAGAAATCCGCCTGTGGTTTATGGAACGCGCATAGACTGTGGCGGCAATGGTAAAGATGATGATTGTGAGCTCAACTTGGGGCTAAAGGATCAGTCAGGGTTTGCTAAGGTGCAGGCGGTGTTGTGGGCAGCTGATAATGATCCTGCCAGACGTGATAAAGTTATAAGTTATCTTCAAGAATTCCGCACGGTTACTTCTTTCGAGGACGACTCAATAGAGCAATGGAGATTGGTTGCTGGCTGGTCCTGTACGCAGTTAGCGCAGGCGGCAGAAATAATAGATTATCAGGACGACCAATTTAAGCGATTCTTGCGTGATGTATGCTATCCGATATTGCACTGGGCTATTAATCCAAATTGGCATGCTAGTTTCGCTGAAAGCAAGTTAGCAATAGCTGCATATTTGGGAGATGAAGAACTTTGGACCGATGCAAAACTATATTTTAATGAAAGGCTAAAGCAGTCTGTATATCATAGTGAATATGACGGCGATGAAGTTAATCCTATACATTATGAAGACAAATCAACAGAGATAAGCCCCGGAGTTCACATCGTTCCAGATAGAATACACACAGATGAAGGACAGCCACATAGGTCCCTTACAAAGACACACTGGGGAGATAACTGGGGTGGGCAGATAAACGATGACTATACTCTCAAATCGTCATTACCGATTGTTGATGGCATTAATGCAGAGCGATTGCGTGATCTAGCTCATGTAAACATGAGCTATGGAGCGTGGGTGAGTGCCGCTAGGACCATACAGGCACAAGGCGAGCAGCTAGAACAACATGCGTACGACCGAATTTTAACGGGCTGGAGTTATCATGCAGATCGTGTGCTTGCATATCTTGAAACTGGAACCGTCCCTGACCCTTCACCATTAAATGCTATTGAGGGCGGCGCTCAGTTTAAGCAAGGATTCTTTGCAGCCAAAGCGTTTCTGGGTGCTGACACACCATCGTCTATAAATGACTTACTAGACAGGTCAGAAATAAAGAATTTTGCAGCAGCTGGTACTCTTCATATGGTAGGCGAGGCATTTACAGATGGGCAGTAGTATCAACGAAATGTCCAGGCTAAAGCAGGGGCTATATATAATTGGTTACTCAATGATTTTGGTTTTGGTTGTGTTTATGCCTTTGAGGGCGTTTGCTGCTGGTTCGGTTGTAATGAGTGCCGAATCAACATCGAGTGTAGAAGAGGGCACCAATGTGGTAGTTAGCTTTTATGCCACCCCATCTTCCGCAAATATCTATAGTGGTGAGTTCCGAGCTAGTTTATCCAGGCTATCGCTAGTCAGTTACTCGCCAAGCGGATCACCTTTTAATGGCTTGAATATAGTTGTTTCTGGTAACTCCGAAGGGTCGACTGACTTTACAGTTGCTTTTTCTCACATCGGTGCGGTGCCAGGCAGCTCCTCTAAGGCCCTAGTAGGAAAGGCTACACTGAGGGCTTCAAACTCTCCGGGAGTAGCAAAAGTCGAGTTGAATGATCTAGTCGCAGATGATAATAGTGGAGACCCTATGGCGACATCAATGTCTAATAAGACTATATCGATAATCGAATCGACTTCATCAACATGTCCGGATGGACAGAGCGGAACCCCGCCTGATTGCACTAACGATAACGTTGAGTCAAATTCTAGTGACGCTAACAATACAAATCCGATTGATACACCAAACTCTAATAGTGAGGCTAATATATCCACCGATACCGATGAAACCACAAAGACAGTAACTGAAGACATCGTGTCTGAAATATTAGATGAACCTCCTGAGTCAACTACTGGTAATGAAGATGTTGCGGTAGATACAGATGGACAATCAGCGCAAACCCCAGTTGGTACTTCCCCTTTTTACATTATAGGGAGCGGGGTGGTGCTCGTTGCATTATCAATTGCAGGCTTGTTTTTTATAAGAAAGCGCAGACCAAAATTCGCACAGACTCACGAAAGCTCTAATGCGCAGACTGTTGATCCCACCGTGAGTGAAACTTCATCAAATCCACAGCCTCAAATAATAAGGCCAACAGTAGAGGAGGGTAGCAGTGCGTCATCGACTGAAGAAACTGACACACCACAGCTTTAAAGCTATGAAAAAGAAGGTTGCCACTATTAAGAATAGCTCTAGAAAATCGACTGTTTTAGGGATGTCGGTTTTCATGTTGGCCTTTGCTGGTGTAGGTGGTTTGATTATAGTTAGATCCCAAGCAGCTACAGGTGATTGTTCTACGTCTAACGTCATAGGTGAGGCTTCTTCAACAGTCTCGGTGCCAGAAACTGCACAATATAACGTGTGGGCTAGGATGAAAGTTCCTGATACAACAAATAGCAATAATTTAAATGGGGTTAGGATTGAATTGTCTGGAGCCAGTAGTCAATGTTTCACACACACTACCACGGATAATAATGCTGTTAGCGGGTGGCAATGGATAAGTTCTGATGCAGAGTATCCATCTACTAAGCATATTACTGAAATTATGGATACAGGTGAGTATAACATCAAGCTATTAGGTCTACGCGAAGGTGTGGTGGTAGATAGGATACTGCTCTCTAAAGCTAGTGAAGATTGCACTCCATCAAATAGTATCTCAGGTAGTGTTATGCCGGGTGATAACTGTATAGTGCCGCTTCCTGGCGTTACTGTATCAGCTGATCCTGCGACGATAGACTACGGAGATTCAACAACCATAACCTGGAGTTCAACTAATGCCACCAGCTGCACAGCAAGTGACGGCTCATCAGGCTGGGCAGGACTTAAAGCTACGTCCGGTACTTTTGATACAGGTAATCTTACCTCTTCACAGACATACAGTATTCAGTGCACCGGGACTGGAGGTAGTGGATTATTACAGATAACTTCAGTCACAGTTAACGCAGCAGTAGCACCCACAGTATCGCTTGAGGTTGACCCAACTGAAGTTAGTAGCGGCGGTTCAACAACCATAACCTGGAGTGCAACTAACGCTACAAGCTGCACGGCAAGCGATGGTTCTGCAGGCTGGGCTGGCGACAAGACTGTCTCGGGAAGCCAGGGTTCTGGTTCACTCACCGCTACTAGTACTTACAATTTAAGCTGCACGGGGCCAGGAGGCTCAATTGACGCTACTCCTGTAACTGTTACTGTTAACACTGACCCGCCTGATGATGACGTCACCGAGCCATCGGTCACTATGGATATACCTGGGGTAGAACTCCCGTCCGGTGAGAGTGAAGTAGTAGTTGGTGATAGAAGTAGTGTTGTATGGCAGCCATTTGCAACCGATAATGTAGGCATACTAAGTCTCGCAGTGTATGTAAACAACCAGCAGATTAGCCTAACGGATGGAGCATATACATTCGGCTCCCAGTCTAACGGAAACGGAGACTATGTATTAAGAGCAGTTGCAACAGACACCAACGGAAATGTAACAGAATCGAGCGTAACTATTAAACTAAGGCACCCCGACTTCAACAGGGATAATGTCATCAACTCAAGTGACTTTAATGGACTGCTTAGAACATGGGGCGCTACCAGCACAAATTATGATTTAAACGACAGCGGAAGCGTGAACTCAAGTGACTTTAATATACTACTTCGTAATTGGGGAAGTAGCCCTTAGTATATAGACAATTAACGACACCTTAGGACTGAGTAATTTACTTTACAACAGCGGCTGAAGACTGTAGAGAGGAACCTGTCGCTGTAATAAAAGACCTGTGTCGTAAAACGTTAGGGGTACTCCCGCAATATCACATATGCAACGAACTGACAGAACCTCTCAGTCTCTACTGGGATACTACGTTTAGTGTAGTATTAGGATAGAAGCGTCTATGATGGATAAAGATAAAACTGCATAGCATGCACTATAGTACTAGCCTTAATTGGCAAGCATTATAATGCTAAATCAAATTATTCTTATCTAGTTTGCTGTTTGTTAAAGCTTTAACTTTATACTTGATATTTTTAACAGTGGTGGTACACTGTTAGCAGATCTGACTGACAAACAAAAACGAAAAACAAAATACAGATCTGACGTTAACAGGGGCGCAAGATTAATTCTTGTTTCCTTTTAGCGTTATCAAAATAAAAACAAAATCTAGTAAGCTTGCGGTTAATACGCAGCGATCTAGGAAAAGGCGAAAAATTGCTGCAAAAGCTTCTATATAAGCAAAGGCATGCGGTATGGCAAAAGAAGGCATACATTAGTTTTCTTTTGCCATTTTTTATTTTCATCATTTCTTTACTTGGCCTAGTGGCAATCAGTAACAACGCTTTTGCTGCCACCAGTGATACTTTGAATTTTCAAGGTAGGCTGTTATCGGACGATGGTTCTCTGGTACCTGATGGGTCGTACAATATCGAATTCAACATCTACAACACAGACACTGGAGGGTCTACGCTTTGGACTGAGAATAGATCAGGCGGAAATTCAGTTAGTGTTCAGGATGGTTATTTCAGTGTTTACCTTGGAGATGTGACAGCATTTCCAGGTTCTATCCCTTGGGATCAAGAGCTCTGGCTGACAATGAATGTCAACAGTGACGGAGAGATGAGTCCGAGATTTAAGTTGACAGCTACTCCTTATGCATTCGAGGCTGGTGCGTTGGTTGATTCATTAGGGAACACAAAGACTGCAGATGATTTTGTTCAGTTATCGCCCTCTAGTGTGCAGGCTGTTAGCGCTGTTGTTGCAGCTTTGCGCTTGAATCAGACAGGTACAGGAGGAGTTTTACAGCTCCAGGGTGATGGATCGGATGTGTTTGTGGTTGATAAATTAGGAAACACAACGATTGGTGGAGGTGTTACGCTGGGGAACTCTATAAGCACAAATGCTGGAACTGTTCGGTGGACTGGTGCTGACTTTGAAGGGTATGACGGGTCAGAATGGAAGTCACTTACAGCTGTTCCTGATCCAGCTGGTGACTACATCAGTGAAACGATTAATAGTAATTCTAACTCAAACGGTTCATTGTTTGATGTTTTTGAGTCCGGTAACTACGGATCGTTTTCAAGTACTACAAATGCTTCAAATGGTTTTGTTTTCACTCCGGCGAATGGAAGGTTCACGGCTGCTACAGATGGGACTTACAATATCCAAGCAAATTATTTTTTGGAAACTAGTTCAACAGGTCTGCACAATCTCGTTCTAAGAGTTAATGGGGTAAATGTATTTAACGAGGATATGTTTGTGCATGCTTCAGTTGACCCCGTTGAAAGAAGTGTAAGTATTATTCAAGATCTTACTGCTAATGATTATGTAGAATTCTTGGTTCAACCGGTAGCGGGAAACGTTACAGTACACGGCGGAACGTCGGTCACCATCGTTCCAGTATCTGCAGTGTCTGGTGCAGGAGGCGGTGGAGCGACAAATGCATTTGAGCAAGGCGGTAATACATTCGGTACTGATGCAATTTTGGGCACAGTTGATGGCAATGGCCTTCAAGTCATAACCAACAGCCAGCCCGCATTAGAGATTACTAGCGCTGGAGATGCTACGTTTAACGAGAAGTTGGATGTAGCAGAATTACTGACTGCTGAAAACGGAATAGAAATTACATCAGGTGGACTTGATGTCACAGGACAGATAATAGCAAATAACGGTATTGATGTTGTATCTGGAAATCTGGACTTGTCGTCGGGGAATATTTTGAACGTTGGTGCGATAACCGCTGCAACATTTACAGGCGACGGCTCGGCAATTACTGATCTAGACGGATTGAATATCACATCAGGTACTATCAACGACGATCGCTTAAGTTCAAACGTTGCATTGATAGACGGAGATAACACATTCACAGGGATTCAGACATTTAACGGGGGAGCGGTGATTGGTAACTTTACTAGCACTACCGCTGGGGCAATAAGATGGACCGGCGCTGACTTCGAAGGTTATGATGGGTCGGAGTGGAAGTCATTAACTTTCAGCCAGACAAATATTTCTGCACAAATTTATAGTTCATCTACCGCTGACGTAAACCAAGCGACCTATACTGCGATTCCTTTTGACAACGAATCATTTAAAGATAGCGGTATCACGCATGATAATTCAACAAATAATACAAGAGTGTACTTGGATGAGCCTGGAAGATATTTCATAAGCTACAATGTTTCATTTGACACAAATGCCAACAGCAGAAGAACCTTAGAATGTGCTGTTCGTGTAAACGGTTCGACCATCTTGTCTCCTAGTCAAAGCTACGACTATGCACGAAATAATACTGACGATAAAGGTGCAGTGAGTGCTTCGACCGCGTATGAATCTTCAAGTGATGATGAGTACTACGAGATAGTTTGCCAGAGGGCAGGTACAAGTGGTTCAGTCGCATTGCTAGCTAATCAGACATGGACTCAGGTTACCACGACCCACAATGGATTAATCTCTGGTGGCGGCGGCGGTGCGACAAATGCATTTGAACAGAATGGAAATGCATTTGGATCAACGGCGATTCTAGGGACAACAGATAATAATGGTCTACGCTTTGTTACAAATAACAATAATGTACTTGAATTCACGAGTAGCGGTATTGGCACCTTTGCGAATGGATTCTCAGTCACTTCAGGTGCTTTAGATTTGAACGCCAACGGAATTTTGGACATAGGTGCGCTTAGCGGAGTATCGACGATAAACGCTTCAGGTGCAATAACAGCAGCTACAGCAGGAGACACCATCAATGGACTAGTTATCAACAGCGG
>CAYGOR010000012.1:0-4719 GCA_964351635.1 uncultured Candidatus Saccharibacteria bacterium | reverse complement strand
CAATAACAGCAGCTACAGCAGGAGACACCATCAATGGACTAGTTATCAACAGCGGTGCGCTTAGCGGAGTATCGACGATAAACGCTTCAGGTGCAATAACAGCAGCTACAGCAGGAGACACCATCAATGGACTAGTTATCAACAGCGGGTCTTTGAGTGGCATTACCGGCTTTAATCAAACTAGTGGAAATTTTGATATTAGTGGCAGTGGCACATTTAGTACTGGCACAGGTGCTGTTGATTTGAACGGTGCAGTAACTGCCGCAACCACAGTAGACGTAGGGAACGCATTATCTGTAGCGGGCACAAACAGCAATGTTTCCTCTACGGCTTATTTCGAAGGAGGAATCACGACTGGTTCTAGCTCACTTCCAGGAACAGCAACCGGTCCATATACGTTTGACGCTGATGGTGATTCGGATGAGACTGCTTGGACATTTGATAGCCCTCAAGGTGGTGGCTTGCTTGGTTCCGGTAATAATGGTTATTGGAACCATGAGACTGGAGGTAGTCCTTCTTCAAATGTGGGTCCTACGTCAGGACAAGGTGGTAATCCTGACGGATATGTATTTACGGAGGGCTCAACACCAGGCGCATTAGGAGATGTATTCACTATGACTAATAATTCAACCTTTGATGCATCAGATGGAATATCTATAGAATTCTATTGGAACCAGCGTGGCGATGATAACACAGCAGTCTTGACGGTTCAGACTAATGAAGCTAGTGCTGGCTGGGTAACAAGAGGTACTTACGGAGGTGGCGACCTAGCCTCAGGAGCTACACAGGCTTGGAATTACGAGAATCTAGATCTAGGAGGTGGTGTAGTATCGGATCCATCAACCGAAGTTAGATTCGTAGTCACTTTTCCTGCGACAGGTACTGCGTGGCATAACGACTTTGGACTCGACACAATCACTATCACTGAAAAAGGTGAATACGTCTATAGTGACAATGTTATAGAAGGCTATAATGCTAATAATACTTCTGATGTTGACTTACTGGCTTTGCGTAGTGATGTTGGGATGGTTGGAAATGTCGTTTTCAGAGTAGACAGTGATGGAGATGTTTTCTCTGACGGAACCAATAACATATCTAACGGCGCTGATATCGCAGAGAAATATAGAAACAATGATAATGCTGAGCCGGGTGATGTTGTCTACTTTATTGATAATAGAACTGTTGCCAAGACAACAAGCCAATTCCAGAAAGGGTTGGCTGGTGTAGTGTCAAGTGACGCAGCAATTGTGCTTGATGCTGGTGTGGATGGAGTTCCAGTAGGACTGAAAGGTCGATTACCGACTAAAGTAAGTATTGCTAATGGCGCAATAGAAAAGGGTGATTATCTAACAAGCGGCCCTGACGGTAGAGCTGTAAAAGCTGTGCAGTCAGGAACCGCACTAGGAATTGCGATGGAAGATGCTACACAGGATTCACTTATCGACGTCTTTGTCGGACTAACGTATTACGTAGAAGAATCAAGATATGGAATTCCAGCGGAAGGGCTTGAGTTCTCCGGACAATTTATCGACATTGATGTAAATAGTATTTCAACAAATGGAACAATACGACTAACAAGCGAAGGTGAGCTGGTCAATATTAGTGGTATCTCGCTTGTAGATGGTGGGATTGATAATAACTACAGTGGACTTCGCTCGGTCGGTAATGTCCTAGGAGCATGGAATATTGATGCGAAACAACTAACGCTAAGCGCTGATGATGCAAGCGATCACGTTTTAAAGGTTGAGCACGGAGAAAGCAACGCGTTAATAGTCGGCGGTGACGGGGCTCTGGGGCTAACATTGAACTCAGACGAAGCATTTGAAGTAAGCGATCGAGACGGTGTTGACTTATTTAGCGTTAATACTAACGGAGGTATAGTCCAGATAGGTAATACCCAGCCTGACCCATCAGCTGTGCTATTCATACTTTCGAGACAAAACACCAAAGAAGACCCGGTGGGTGTAAATGGAGCGCAGTATTATAATGAGTACTTACAGAAATTCCGTTGTTATGAAGATGATGAATGGGTAGACTGCATTACTTCGGTACTAAGTGAATACGTTATTGCCAATAATATACAAGATTGGAAATTAGGAAATGAAGATAATGAACTTCCGGGCAAGCCACGGACTTGGGTTGATTTCAGAAGAATCAAAGAACAAAGAATTGTTATGTCTATTAGTAACCATTCTACAGTCGGTGCAGAGTGCCGTCTACAATACCAGCGAACTATCAATGAATGGGAAGACGTAGGCGAATCAATCGAAATAAACGAAACAGGAACATTGAAAACAAACTGGGAGCCTATAGAGGATGCTTTAAGTGAATCAGAAGAAGTCCAACTAAGAGTGGTTTGTGATAGCGGTGATGGACTAGAGCCGATCGGATTATCAGCGGTAAGAATTCAAGTTAGATGAAAACAAAGGTGATATACTTAAACATAATAAGAATGTGTACTGGACGCAGCCGAGAAAGTACAAGTAAGGGAGTCTTATGAAAAGCAAAATTAATAGTAGCGGTGCTTCTAAAAGAAAAAAGATACTTCTATATTTAGCAACATTTATTCTAGTAGCAGCCGTTAGTTTGGGTATTTGGCAGTACTTAGAGTTACGCAGTGAAAATCAACAGCTCACTGAACGACTTAATGCGACATCTGCGGATTTCGAGGCCTTAAAGAACGAACTAGTTACCGACCCTAATACGGCTGTTTCAAAGATTCAACAAGAACAGAACTCCTCAATTCTGGACGAAATAGCAAAAGTGTATGCGATACCTGCAAATGAAACACCAACTATCGCTACAGTCCAAGACGTATCAAAGCTAACAGACCAATCGTTCTTTGAAAATGCTCAGAATGGCGATGTGTTAGTCGTATTTAGTAACTCGTCACAGGCAGTTTTATACAGGCCAGATACTAAACAGCTCGTAAAAGTAGGGCCAATTAGCACAGGTAATTCTAATACTTCGGGTAATAGTGCTGAAACAGAATCAACTGAATAGCATAGCAATGAGTGTATTAAGCAATGCGGTGGTACAATATCCATAAGCTATGGGTAGAATAATCGCGATACTAAATCAGAAGGGTGGAGTTGGTAAAACCACAACTACTATTAACCTGGCCGCCGCCTTAGCAAAATCAGGAAAGTCTGTATTAGTAATTGATCTCGATCCTCAGGCAAATGCCACTAGTGGGCTGGCCGTAGATAAGACCAAACTTCAACTATCAATATATAATGTACTTATATCTTCCAGCCCCGCTGCAGAGATAATCATCCCAACCCATGTCTCCGGAGTATCTATTTTACCTGCGGCTCCTGACCTCGCGGCCGCAGAGCAAGAACTAATAGGGGTACTATCCAGAGAAACGGTGCTTAAGCAGTCAATTTCTGAACTAAGTTTCGATTACGTACTTATTGATTGTCCGCCATCTCTTGGCCTACTTACGATAAACGCCTTAGTCGCAGCAGACAGTGTATTGATACCGGTGCAAACTGAGTTTTATGCTCTTGAAGGACTGGGCCTTCTTGTACAGACGGTCCAACGCGTACAAGCTGGCCTAAATCCAGGGTTAGAGCTTGAGGGCGTGCTAATGACAATGGTAGATTCTCGTAACGCACTGAGCGGTCAAGTTATAGACGAGGTAAAAAAGCATTTTGGTGAATACGTATTTAATACAAAAATACCTCGCAATGTTAGGCTTGCAGAATCACCCAGTTTCGGAAAGACTATTTTTGAACACGATAAGTGGTCGAAAGGTGCTAAAGCCTATAAGAATCTAGCGAAGGAAATAATAAGGTGAATAAAAAAACAGGATTAGGTAAGGGGTTTGAGGGACTAATACCTACAGGTTTTGATATCAAATCTACTGCGTCCCCAGGTGAGCAGGTTAAATCGTTGTCCATATCAGAAATATCAGCCAATCCAGATCAACCACGAAAGTCATTTGATGAAGCGTCTCTTAAAGAGCTAGCTGATTCAATCGTGGCGCATGGTATTATTCAGCCCTTGATTGTCACACCAGATGGTGAAAAATATCGACTCGTAGCGGGTGAAAGAAGATTACGCGCTTCAAAAATAGCTGGAATTCATAAAGTTCCAGTAATAGTACGAAATCACAAGGAATTAGAAGAACTAGAAGTATCGATAGTAGAAAATGTTCAGAGAGTTGACTTAAGCCCAATTGAAACAGCCGTATCCTTAGTAAGGCTTAGAGATCAGTTTTCTATGTCTCCAAAAGACATTGCCAAGAAGCTAGGCAAAGCCGAAACAACAGTCAGTAATATAATTCGCTTGCTCCAACTACCTAAAGAAGCCCTTGAATCATTGCAAAATAATGACATCACAGAAGGGCACGCAAGAGCGTTATTATCCCTAAAACAGATGAGAAATCTCAAAAACAGCTGCTGAACAACATTATTACTCAAAAACTTTCTGTTCGTGAAACTGAGACCCAGGCTAAGCTTATGAAGAAAGCTTCATCAGACGAAGAATATGTACCGACAAGGCTAAAAACAGTATTTAGTTCGCTAAAAAAGACGTACGGTAAGCGTCTTCGTCTTCAGCAAAAGAAACGAGGTGGCAGACTTTCTTTAGATTACGACAGCGAATCCGAGCTTCAGGATATATTAAGAAAGCTACAATAGACAATAATTCAAAAGGGCTGATCTATAATCGCTGCATGTCGCTAATCGGCACGAACCTGAGCGTAGCATTACC